>NZ_JAMYSB010000017.1:0-136487 GCF_040321695.1 Mesorhizobium sp. M0292 | reverse complement strand
TCCCTACTCCCTACTCCCTACTCCCTACTCCCTACTCCCTACTCCCTACTCCCTACTCCCTACTCCCAGTCTTTCCAAAGCATTGCCCGACCCGATCGAAGCCCCGCCCTGTCCGACAGGAGTAAAAACCGGCTGGGCTCAGCAAGATCTGCCCCACGCTCCTGATGCCATGCTCCCGATCGAACCGGGCGGTGAAGTGCTCCCCCTGTGATGGCCATACCCATGGTTGCGGCAGCAAAAATTTCACCGCAACGTGACTTCCCGTTGACTGTCGCTTCTGCCACAAATCTGGGCAACCAGAACAAGGCCGGCGTCACCGGCGGGAATCGGAACGATCATGGCACCTCGACACCCTCTCCGGCTTGCGGCTTTTGCGCTGGCCTTCTCGGCGCTTGCCGGGACCGGGTTCGCCGAGGAATCGGGAACGACCCAGACCGACAAACCGCAGATTGACAGGCCCTTGGGCGTGGTCGAGCTGTTCACCAGCCAGGGCTGCAATTCCTGCCCGCCGGCGGACGCTTTCTTTGCCGAGCTGGCGGCCAAGGACAACGTCGTCGCGCTCGCCTACCACGTCAATTACTGGGACTATCTCGGCTGGCAGGACACGCTGAGCAGCAAGGACAATACCGACCGGCAATATGACTATATGCGCGCCTTCGGCACCCGCTCCGTCTACACGCCGCAAGCCGTCATCAATGGTCGCAGCCATGTCAACGGCGCCAGCCGCAAGGAGGTCGACGGCGCGCTTGCCCGCATGGAGAAATCCGGTGAAGGCATGCGGGTCAGCGTCAAGGTCAGCCGCACCAGCGATCGCGTCATGATCGATGCCGGCGACGCCGGTAGCGGCCCCAGCGACGCCCATGTCGTCATCGTCTATTTCGAACCACCGCAGACGGTGACCATCGCCAAGGGCGAGAACACCGGCCGCAGCATGACCTACTGGAACGCCGTCACCGGCATCCAGACCGCCGGCATGTGGCACGGCAAGGCGCAGCGCTACGAATTGCCGATGACCGAGATCGCCAAGAAAGGCGGCTGCGCCGTGCTGCTGCAATCGGTCGGCAAGGACGGCCTGCCGGGGCCTATTCTGGGCGCGGCGTTTATTCACAAGCCTTAAGAGGCCCCCTCATCCGGCCGCTCTCGGCCACCTTCTCCCCGAGGGGAGAAGAGGCTGAATCAGCGCTGGCGCGAACTCCTCTCCGCTCGGGGGAGGTCGGATTGGCCCGAATTGCTGTTGCAATTCGGCTGGCAATCCGGGTGAGGGGATGCGCCCGCAAACTGGGCACCGCAGCCTCCAGCAAATTCTTCAAGCAGCCAAAAACAAAAAAACCGACGTCAGCTTGCTTCTGACGTCGGTCATTTAGGTTTTGGGATCGTCGCACCCGGTCTCTCCCTGAGGAAAGTCCGAGGTTGGTTCGATCCGACGCAGACCCGTGGGCGGGGGGCTTGGGGTTTACGAGCCGGTGCCGGACCGAACCGTCTCAGGCAACGCCGGTAAATTCGTCGGACATTGGGGCATGAGCGCGGATAAAAAATGGCGGAAATGTGGCGAGGCATCACCAATTCAAACACCGCGTTTTATAAAAGTGACTGGACGTTGCGAAAACAGCGCGGTCCCGGGATGGTTAGCCGGGCCTTGCAATTCCACGGCGAACACGCCAACTTCTGCAAGCGAGATTCATTTTCAAAGGGATCGCGGGATGACCGATCGCAGCGGTGGGACGGAGGATGGGGACGCATCCGCAATATTGATCCCGCTGCACGAGGCGCGACGCGAACGCCTCGACCAGCCGGTCCGTTTCGACCGGCGTGAACTCGACGAGATCCTGAGGCTGTACGGACGCATGGTCGCCGCCAACGAATGGCGCGACTATGCCATCGATCATCTGTCTGATCGGGCTGTGTTTTCAGTCTTCCGCCGGGCCAGCGAAGTGCCGCTGTTCCAGATCGTCAAGGATCCGAAACTGGCACGCCGGCAAGGCGCCTTCGCCGTCATCGCCGCCGGCGGCCGAATCCTCAAGCGCGGCCAGGAACTCGGTCGCGTGCTCAACGTCTTCGATGCTAAGCTGAAGATTGTCCAGGCCTAATTGAAAATTGGGGAATTGAAGAGCTGAAGAATTGAAAAAAGAGGAGGTAACGGTCGAAATACCGCCGGGTTTGTTCTCAGCTATTCAGATCCTCAATTCTTCAGTTCTCTTCAGTTCTCCTCAATTCCCCTCCTCAGGCTCTCACGAAACTTCCGCTCCGGCAGCGAATGCGGATCGGGCGGAACCGTTACGCCGCCATTCAGCGACAGCTGCATGAACACCGTGTCAAGCCAGCGCCCATGCTTGTAGCCGGAGCCTTCCAGGCGACCGGAATGGCGAAAGCCGAGCTTTTCATGCAGCCGCACCGAGGCGCTGTCTGCATGGCCGTCGCCGATCACAGCTATGATCTGGCGAAAGCCCGCCATACGGCAGGCTTCAATCAGCGCCTGCATCAGCAGCAGCCCGACGCCCTGGCCCTTCGCATCAGGCGCGACATAGACGGAATCCTCTACGATGAAGCGGTAGGCCGGGCGCGGCCGGAACGCGCCGCCATAGGCGTAGCCGAGCAGCGCGCCATCTCGTTCCGCCACCAGATAGGGAAAGCCCCCCGCCGTCAGGCTGTCGAAGCGCCCACCCATCTCAGTGCGGCTGGGCGGCTCCAGCTCATAGCTCGCGGTGCCATGCGTCACGGCATCGGCGTAGATCTCGGTGATTCGGCCGAGGTCGCCTTCCAAGGCCGCGCGGATGGAAATAGTGCTCATGATTTATGCAGACGATTCATCCCTCCATGACAGCAAAGGCCGGCACAAAAGAAAAGGGCGGCCGTTGGCCGCCCTCTTGATATCAGCTGGTCCAGTTGCCTGATGGGAAGACCGCCTAGCGGCGATCGCCCATGAACTGCAGCAGGAACATGAACAGGTTGATGAAGTCGAGATATAGCCTCAACGCGCCCATGATCGCCTTGCGGCCGGCAACGTCGGCCTGATCGCCTTCGTAGTACATTTCCTTGATGGTCTGCGTGTCGTAGGCGGTGAGGCCGGCGAAGATCAACACGCCGATCGCCGAGATAGCGAAGCCGAGCGCCGACGACTGGAGGAAGATGTTGATCAGCATGGCGATCACAAGGCCGACGACGCCCATGACCAGGAACGAGCCGAAGGCCGAAAGGTCACGCTTTGTCGTGTAGCCGTAGAGCGACAGCGCGCCGAAGGCGGCCGCCGTGGCAAAGAAGGTCTGGGTGATCGAGGCGCCGGTGTAGACCAGGAAGATGGTCGACAGCGACAGGCCGACCAGGCCCGAATAGACCCAGAAGGTGGTTTGCGCCGCGGCCACGCTCATCGACTGGATCCTGAACGACAGGAAGAAGACGGCGGCGAGCGGAGCCAGGATGACCACCCAGCGGAAGGCGCTGGCATAGATCAGCGTGCCGAAAGCGGTCAGCTGTCCGTCGCCGGTGACGGCGAGCTGGAAAGCGCCCCAGGCGGCGACGCCGGTGATGAGGAGGCCAAGCCCCATCAAATTGTAGACCTTGAGCATGTAAGTGCGCAGGCCTTGGTCGATGTCGGCGCGCGCGCCCGGCACGGCCGAAGTCTGGTAGTTGCGAATGGGCTCAGCCATTGGAATCCTCTGTTGCTTCTGCCCCGTACGGTGTCAGGCCCTTTCGGACCTGGGCGCCGCTGGCGGGGCTCCAGCCTGCCTGTGGCGAAATATGATGGTTCTTGACGTCAAGAACAAGACCGTAACGGGCTGCAACGCTTGGTGAATCTCCGGAAGCCGGTTTTCTTGGGCTTCCATGACTGCACATTACCAAGATTTAATCGGAAACGGCAGATTCGGCCAACCTTGCCGTTTGGGGCCTAGAGGTCGCGCAGCACCGGCGCCGCCTTGTGCCCGAGCACCCGCCAGGTGCCGGCAAGGCCGATGCCGACTGTGATCACCAGCGCAAACACCAAGGTCGCCACTGCCACCTCCGGCATGAAATGCGACGGCAACGTCATGATGCGGGCAACGATGTACCAGGCGGCGATGCCGCCGGCAGCCAACGCAAACACCGCGGTGGCCAGGCCGATCAGCATGTATTCCAGCGAAAACGCCGCGATCAGCGTGCGCCTCGTGGCGCCCAGCGTCTTCAGCACCACGGCATCGTGGATGCGGGCGCGATTTCCCGCGGCGAGCGCGCCGGCCAGCACCAGCACCGAAGCGATCAGCGCCACGCCGGCCGCCGCCCGGATCGCCGTGCCGAGCTGGCCGACCAGCCGGTTGACGACGTCGAGCGCGTCCTTGACCCGAACTGTCGTCACCGCCGGGAAGGCGCGGGTGACGGCGTTGAGCAGGCGGGCATCCTCTGCTGCCGTGGCATCCTTTTCGGTCAGCGTCGCCAGCCAGCCATGGGGCGCGCCTGCAAAAGTGTTGGGCGAGAACACCATGACGAAGTTGATGCCCATCGTCTCCCATTGCACCTCTCGGAAATTGGCGATCCTGGCCGTCACATTGCGTCCGAGCACATTGACGGTGACGGTATCGCCGAGCTTCAGGCCGAGCGCCTTGCCTTCATCGTTGGAGAACGAGACCAGCGGTTCGCCGCTGTAGTTCTCCGGCCACCAGCTGCCCTCGGTCAATGTCGCATTGGCCGGTTGTTTGGCGTCGTAGGTCAGGCCGCGATCGCCGCGCAGCACCCATGCGCCTTCCGATGGCACATTGGCCTTGTCGACACTAACGCCGTTCAGCGCCATCACCCGGCCGCGCAGCATCGGCACCTTGACCAGCGTTCCCTTCGGCGCCTCTTTGCCGATCAGTGTCGAGAAGGCATCGACCTCGCTATTCTGGATGTCGACGAAGAAGAAATTCGGCGCCCGTTCCGGCAGACTGCCGGAGATCTGCTGCCTGAGATTGCCGTCGATCAGCGCCAGCGTCACCAAAAGCGTTAGCCCGAGGCCCAGCGACAGCACGACGGACGGCGTCAGCGCGCCGGGACGGTGGATGTTGCCGATGGCGAGCCTGAGCGCGACCGAGCGCGCACGCGGGCTTTTGCGCGCCACCCACTGCACCAGCGCACCGACCAGGCGCAACACCAGAAAGGCAAAGACCGTCGCGCCGACGAAGATCAAGGCGATGCGCCGGTCGCCGGAAAACAGGATGGCGAGCGCCGCCAAAGCGAGCGCGATGCCGACCGCCGTGGCAAGATAGGGCAGGCGTGGAAAGCCGCGGCCCTCAAAACCCATTTCGCGAAACAGCGCGGTCGCCGGCACATCGCGGGCGCGGCCGAGCGGCAACAGCGCGAAGGCAAGCGTCACCAGCAGCCCGAACAGCGCGGCAAGAGCCAGCACACCGGGATAGAAGCCGCCTTTAGCCGGCACCGGAATGACCGACTGGAGCGCAGCGCTGGCAGCAAACGGCATGGCGGCGCCGAGGATGAGGCCAAGCGCGATGCCGAGGCCGGCGATCATCAGGATCTGCACGAGATAGACGGTGAAGACGAAGCCGCCCGAGGCGCCAAGGCTCTTGAAGGTGGCGATGACGCCGCGCTTGCCGTCGAGATAGGCGCGCACCGCATTGGCAACGCCGACGCCACCGACGACCAGCGCCGTCAGCCCGACCAGCGTCAGGAATTGCGAGAAGCGCTCGATGTTGGAGGACAGCGCCGGCGCGGCGTTCGAGCGGGTGCGGATCGACCAGCCGGCTTCGGGGAAATCGCTCGCCGCCCGATCCTGGATGGCCTTGAGATCGGCCTCGCTGGCGCCGGCCGGCAGCCGAACCTTGTAGGCATTCTCGACCAGGCTGCCCGGCTGGATCAGGCCGGACGCGGCAAGCCCTTGCGTCGAGACCATCAGCCGCGGCGCGAAGCCGAAGCCGTCCGACACCGCATCCGGTTCGCTCACCAGCCTGGCCCGCAATTCGAATGTCGCGCTGCCGACCTTCAGCCGGTCACCGATCTTCACATTCAGCCGGTCGAACAACAGGTCTAGCGCGGCGGCGCCAAAGACGCCTGATTTCTCGCCGAACAAATCCTCTCTGCCAAGCTGCGGCGCGGTCTCGAGCGCGCCATAGAGCGGATAGGCGTCGTCGATGGCCTTGGCCTCGACCAGCGCCTGGTCGGAGCCGTCTTCCAGCCGCGCCATCGAGCGCATATTGGCGCTGTGCGACACAGTGCCGAGGCGGTCGAGGAAGGTGCTTTCGGCTGGCGTCGCATCGCGCTGGTTGAGCTGGAAGCGCAAGTCGCCGCCAAGCAGCGTCTGGCCTTGGTCTGCAACGCCTGCGGTGATCGCCTGCGCCACCGAATTGACCCCGCCGATTGCAGCGACGCCGAGCGCAATGCAGGCAAGGAAGATCAGGAAACCCGACAACCCGCCGCGCATCTCGCGCAGCGAGAAGCGGAACGCGAGCTTCAGCGTCTGCGACAGTGGCATCAGGCCGGCACCTTGACCTGCGCTACCGGCGCATCCTCGATGCGGCCCGAGCGCATCGACAGCTGGCGCGAGCAGCGCGCCGCAAGGGCCGGATCGTGCGTGACCAGCACCAAGGTCATGCCGCGCTCGGCCGCCTTGGCGAACAAAAGGTCGGCAACCTGCCGCCCCGTCGCCTGGTCGAGATTGCCGGTCGGCTCGTCGGCGATGAGAATGCGCGGCGACGGCGCCAGCGCGCGGGCGATCGCCACGCGCTGCTGTTCGCCGCCGGACAGCTCGCCCGGATAGTGGGTGACGCGGTCGCTCAAGCCCACCGCCGCCAGCTCGCGCGCCGCGACACCGAACGGATCGGCATGGCCGGCCAGTTCCAGCGGCACCGCGACATTTTCGAGCGCCGTCATGTTGGGAATGAGATGGAACGACTGGAAGACGATGCCGATGTTTCGGCCCCGAAACGATGCGATCTGGTCCTCGCTTTTGCCGTTCAGCAATTCGCCGGCGATCCGCACCGTCCCCGAATCGACCTGCTCCAGCCCGGCAAGCACCATCAGCAAGGTCGACTTGCCGGAACCCGAAGGGCCGACAATGCCGGTCGCCTCGCCGCGCGTCACGTCAAGGCTGACGCCTTTCAGCACATGCACCGACGAAGCCCCTTGGCCCAGGGTCAGGGATATGTCTTTCAGCGCGATGACGGCTTCTGTCACAATTAAAGCGTCCTATATCAGGATGAAGGCTCTGCTTGCCGGAAGCCGTCGCCGGAAGAATTCCTCGGGTATATGGGGCCTGCCACATGTCTTTCAAACGCAAGATATCTTTCAAACGCTTGAATGCCGCAGGGCTCGTCCTTTTCGTCACCCTTTGCGGCGCCATTTCGTCCGTGCGCGCCGAGACGTTCACCATCGTCGGCTTCGGCGACAGCCTGATGGCCGGTTTCGGCCTCGGGCCTGGCGATGGCTTTACCGACAAATTGCAAGCTGCGCTGCGCGCCAAAGGCCATGACGTCACCGTCGCCAACGCCGGCGTTTCAGGCGACACCTCGAGCGGCGGCTTGGCGCGGCTTGACTGGTCGGTGCCGGATGGGACAAGGCTGGTTATCCTCGAACTCGGCGCCAACGACATGCTGCGCGGCGTCTCGCCCAGCATCACGGAAAAGAACCTGGACGACATGCTGGCGAAGCTGAAAGCGCGCAAGATCGCGGTGCTTTTGGCCGGCATGCGCGCCGCTCCCAATCTCGGCGCCGACTACCAGAACGCCTTCGATGCGATCTATCCAAAGCTTGCCGCGAAATACGATGTGCCGCTCTATCCGTTTTTTCTCGATGGCGTCGCCGGGCAGTCCGGCCTGCAGTTGGAGGATGGCCTGCATCCCAATCCGAAGGGCGTCGCAGCGATGGTCGAGCGCATCCTGCCCGCCGTGGAGAAGGCGATTGCGGCAGTTCAGGGTGGCGGTTGAACGCCGGCGTGACGAGAATAACACGCGGCGATCATTTTGACCGGTGTGGCCAAAAAGGACATATAGCCTCCAAAAGGAAGGTCATATGGCCATTATCATCAAGAGAGAGGACGCTGTTCGCCTCGCGCGAACTTTGAAACAAAAGACCGGGCTGCAGAGGGCCCGGGGTCGCCTGTTCGTAAAAATGCCTGCAACCAACAAACCACTTGCCCCGTTTGACTATCGATGATTCGCTAGGGGCACAGTTCGATTCGAGGAAGGGAGGCTCACCATGCCGCGTCTTTTCACCGCCCTCGAAATACCGCGTGACGCCGCTCTTTCGCTGTCCCTGCTCAGGGGCGGCCTGCCCGGAGCCCGCTGGATCGATGTCGAAAACTACCATCTGACGCTGCGCTTCATCGGCGACGTCGAAGGCCATGTCGCCGACGAAATCGCCAACGCACTCGACCGGGTGCACCGCCCATCCTTCTCGCTCACCCTGTCCGGAGTTGGCGCGTTCGGCCAGAAGAAGCCGCACGCCGTCTGGGCCGGCGTCTTCGCCTCGCCCGACCTTTCGGCGCTGCAAGGCGAAATCGACCGCATCTGCCAGCGGCTCGGCCTGCCCGCCGACCCGCGCAAGTTCACCCCGCATGTTACGCTGGCACGCTTGCGCAATTCGAGCCCGCTCGACGTCGCCCAGTACCTGTCGGCGCGCGGCAATTTTTCGACGCTGCCGTTTCGCGTCGGCCGCTTCGTGCTGATGTCGTCGCGCGATTCGGTCGGCGGCGGTCCCTACATTGTCGAGGAGGCGTGGCCGCTCTCCGGCGTCGACGCCCGCGCCACCAACCTCGTCGCCAGCGCCTCGGACGCTTCGCGGATCATGCGGTAGACCGAAGCGAACGCTTCGGCCCCGCCATAATAGGGATCCGGCACGTCGCGGGTTTTGCCCTGCGCAAACTCTGCCAAGAGATGAATACGTTCGCGCGCACCGGCCGGCGCCAACGCCTTGAGGTCGCGGACATTTTGCCGATCCATGCCGAGGATCAGGTCGAAGCGCGAAAAATCCTCCGGCCTGACCTTGCGTGCCCGCTGCCCTGATATGTCGAGGCCGTGGCGGGCCGCAATCGCGATCGAGCGCGGGTCGGGCGCTTCGCCGAGGTTCCAGCCGCCGGTCGCCGCAGAGTCCAGCACAATATCGTCCAGCACCATGTCGCGGCCGCGTTCCGGGGCGCGAAACACGCCTTCGGCCAGGGGTGAGCGGCAGATGTTGCCGAGGCAGACGAAGAGTATGGAATTTATCGGCTTTACGCTCATTCGATATGCGCCGTTCGTGCATTTGGAAGCCCAAAACGCAAAGGACTTTTGGGCGACTTGCATTATGGTGAGGGTCGATAACTGGGATAGCACGGGAAATCATCATGACGAGAGAGAAACTCAGCAAGGACGCCATCGCCGCCGCACTGGCCGAACTGCCTGGCTGGTCGCAGGCAGCCGATGGCGCCTCCATCAAGCGCAGCTTTGTCTTCAAGAATTTTTCCGAAGCCTTCGCCTTCATGACCCGCGTCGCGCTGGCCGCCGAGAAGATGGACCATCATCCCGACTGGTCGAACGTCTACAAGACTGTCGACGTGACGCTCAACACCCATGATGCCGGCGGTGTCACCGCGCTCGACATCGCGCTGGCCAAGAAGATGAATGGGTATGCAGGCCGCTGAACGCTGGGGCGGCAACGCCAAATCGGCGCCATCCTCTTGCAGTGGACCGGGACTTTCACCACATTTTCCGTGGCGGCCGCGCGCAACGCGTAGCGCGACGGCCGGCAAGGAGAGGATTGATGGCGCAGCAGCCCGGTTTTGATTTCTTCGGCTTCGGCAGCAAGCTCGGCGACGAGAGTGAAGTGCGCGCCAAATTCTGGCGCACGGCCAAGAAGGCCGCCCGGCAGATTCCGTTCATGGAAGAGGTCGTTGCCGGCTATTATTGCGCGCTCGACAGGAAGACGCCTTTGCGTGCCAAGGGCATATTGCTGGCAGCGCTTGGCTATTTCGTGCTGCCGGTCGATGTCATACCCGATTTCGTCTTCGGCCTCGGCTTCACCGACGACATCGCCGTGCTGACCGCCGCGATCTCCGCGGTAAGCGCCCATATCACCCCTGCGCACCGCAAGGCCGCCAAGGAGGCGATCGCCGACAAGAGCTGAATCGGCGTCGCGTTGGCAACTGGGTTCAGAAGAAATCCTCCGCTCAAACAGGACGATAGCGGCTTGGCTTCGGGTTCCGCTGCGGCCGTTCGAAAAGTCAAACTCTTGCCGCTTTCGTGGCCTCCAAGTCGCCGCAGGGACATTGCGAAAGCCGTTTTTTCAAGAAGCGGCGCGGAAATGGCGGTGGTTTCCATGGGTGAATGTCCTTTTCCAAGGGAAATTCACCGTTTGGTAACCCAGATTAAATCAAAATGAAGCGACGGGCAGGACGCCAAGCCGGCCTGCCCCGCACCATTTGGAATACGGGAAAAGCGATGCGCGGATTGATTGCACTAGTCTCGAGCCTGGTCCTGGTGGCCTTTGCCGCGCCGGCGCTGGCGCAGCAGGCGACCAAGATCGGCCAGCACAATGCCTGGGGCACCTACAGCTACCAGGCGCAGGGCGGCAAGGTCTGCTATGTGCTCACCGTGCCGACCGACAAGCAGCCGCCGACGCTCGATCATGGCGACATGTTCTTCTTCGTCAGCCAGCGCCCGGGCCAGCAAGTGTCCTACGAGCCGCAATTCATCGCCGGCTACACATTCCAGGAAGGCTCCAAGGCCACCGTCACCATCGACAAGAAGACGTTCTCGATGTTCACCCGCGGCAAGTCGGCCTGGGTCGAGAACGCCGCCGAAGAGCCGGTGCTGATCGCCGCCATGAAAACCGGCACCGACATGAAGGTCTCGGCGAAGTCTGGCCGCGGCAATCCGACGACCTATGTGTTTTCGCTGAAAGGCATCTCGGCCGCGCTGACGTCGATCGCCAAGTGCAAGTAGGCTAGCGCGGTTCCCGCCGCATGACTCTCGCCGCAACCTGTGCTATGCGCCGCGCTTCTTTTCGGCACGATGGATGAAATCGGCCGCAATTCGCTTATATTGGCGCTGATATGACCCTTTCCTTCGATCTCACCACTGAGGGCGCACGCGATGCGTTGCGCGCCCGCGCCACGCCCGAGAAGCCGTCGCTGATCGGCCTGACGCGGGCCGAGCTCGGTGACGCCCTCATCAGTGCCGGCATCGTGCCCGAGCGCCAGGCGAAAATGCGCGCCCAACAGCTCTGGCACTGGATGTATGTGCGCGGCGTCTCCGACTTTGCCGGCATGTTCAACATCTCCAAAGATCTGCGCGCCGAACTGGACAAGCATTTCACCGTCGCCAGGCCCGAAATCGTCGAGGAGCAGATTTCCTCCGACGGCACGCGCAAGTGGCTGTTCCGCTTTCCGCCGCGCGGCGCCGGCCGTCCCGTCGAGATCGAGACCGTCTACATCCCCGAAGAAGGCCGCGGCACGCTATGCATCTCATCGCAGGTCGGCTGCACGCTGACCTGCTCGTTCTGCCACACCGGCACGCAGAAGCTGGTGCGCAATTTGACGGCGGAAGAGATCCTGGCGCAATTGCTCACCGCCCGCGACCGGCTCGGCGATTTCCCCGACCGCGACACACCCGACGGCGCCATCGTCCCTGCCGAGGGCAGAAAAGTCTCCAACGTCGTCATGATGGGCATGGGCGAGCCGCTCTACAATTTCGAGGCGGTGAAGAAGGCGCTGCTGATTGCCTCCGACGGCGACGGACTGTCGCTGTCGAAGCGCCGCATTACGCTCTCGACCTCCGGCGTGGTGCCCGAGATCTTCCGCACCGGCGAGGAGATCGGGGTCATGCTGGCGATCTCGCTGCACGCCACCAATGACGATTTGCGCGACCTGCTTGTGCCGATCAACAAGAAGTATCCGCTGAAGGAACTGATCGAGGCCTGCCGCGCCTATCCCGGCCTGTCCAACGCCAAGCGCATCACCTTCGAATATGTGATGCTGAAGGACGTCAACGATTCCATCGAGGACGCCAAGGGGCTGATCAAGCTGCTCAAAGGCATTCCAGCCAAGATCAATCTGATCCCGTTCAACCCGTGGCCGGGCACCAACTATCAGTGCTCGGACTGGGAGACGATCGAGAAGTTTGCCGACTACATCAACAATGCCGGCTATGCCTCGCCGATCCGCACGCCGCGCGGCCGCGACATCCTGGCCGCCTGCGGGCAGCTCAAATCCGACTCCGAACGCATGCGCAAGGTCGACCGCCTGGCGCTGGAAGCCATGATGATTGCGGGGCATGGCGAGGCGTGAGCCGCCTCTTCGCCTATATCCTCCGTTTCGCTGTCATCCTGTTCGGCTATGTCGTCGCCTCATTGGCGGCGAGCGCCTTTCTCAACGTGCTGTTCCTGGCTTCCGTCGGTTATATGCCGGACGATGCGCACCCAGCGGCGGCCGCGGCGCTGTATTTTTCGATCCCGTTCGTGGCGCTGTTTGTCGCCTATTTCGCTTTCATACCGGCGGTGGTCGCAATCCTGATCTCCGAGGTCCTCAGCCGCCGCGACTGGCTGTTCTATGCACTCGCGGGCGGCTTCGTGGCCGCGGCCTTCCTCGGCTTCGTCCACCAGAACGTGGATTTCGACGTCACCGAACCGCGCGCCATCGCCGCGGTGATCGGCTGCGGCATGGTCGGCGGCATCTTCTACTGGCTAAGCGCCGGCCGCTGGGCCGGAAGCTGGTGGCAGGCCGCTACTTCGCCTGAGCGGTCAGGATCTTGAGCGCGAAGGCCGAAAACACACCGGCAAAGAGATAGTCGACGACCCGCGTTACGCGCGGGCTGGCCTTCATCGCCGCCGAAAACCTTTCCGCGGCAAACACCATCGGCGCTGTCATCGGGATCGACAGCACGATGAACATGAGGCCGAGGAAGAACAGTTTTCCCGGCGCGTTCGGATCGTGAGCGGAGACGAACTGCGGCAGAAACGTCATGAAGAACAGGATGATCTTCGGGTTGAGCAGATTGACGCCAAGCCCGGCGGCCCAGCTGCGGAACAGCGAAATTTGCGGCCCGTTCTTCTTCTGCGGTGAAAACGCCGAGCCCTTGGTGATTGCCTGCCAGGCCAGGAACACCAGATAGGCGGCGCCGAAAATTTTCAGCACGAGGAAGGCCATTGGCGAGGCGACGATCAGCGCCGAGATGCCGACCGCCACCAAAGCGTTCCGAACAGAGCACCCGCCAGCGAGGCAAAGCCGGCGGCGCGGCCCTGGCTCAGTGTCCGCGAGACGAACAGCGTCATATCCGGCCCCGGCGTGATCGCCAGGATCATGGTGGCGATGGCGAACTGGATCAGCGTGGTGGTGTCGGGAATGAAGGACATCGGTGGGCCCTGGCGAATGATCGTCGGTCTATAACGCAGCCTCCCGGCTCACGCCAGCAACTGACTGGCGTGGCATCTGGTCCAGCGGCTGCGGCGGCCGGAGCCCGTTCATCCCTTGCGCTGGCCGGAAATGCCGTGATACCTCGCCCGCGAAACTCACGCGCGGAACCGCCAAAATGTCCCCAGCAATGCCCAAGACAAAAGACGTCAAGAAGGTCGTGCTCGCCTATTCCGGCGGTCTCGACACCTCCATCATCCTGAAATGGCTGCAGACCGAGCTCGGCGCCGAAGTCGTCACCTTCACCGCCGATCTCGGCCAGGGTGGCGAGCTGGAGCCGGCGCGCCAGAAGGCTGAGATGATGGGCATCAAGGATATCCGCGTCGTCGATGTGCGCGAGGAATTCGTCTCGGATTTCGTCTTCCCGATGTTTCGCGCCAACGCCATCTATGAAGGCACCTACCTGCTCGGCACCTCGATCGCCCGCCCGTTGATTTCCAAGCACCTGGTCGAGATCGCCCAGGAGGTCGGCGCCGATGCCATTGCGCACGGCGCCACCGGCAAGGGCAACGACCAGGTGCGTTTCGAGCTGTCGGCCTATGCGCTGAATCCCGACATCAAGGTCATCGCGCCGTGGCGCGACTGGTCGTTCAAGTCGCGCACCGACCTGATCAACTTCGCCGAGCAGCACCAGATCCCGGTGGCCAAGGACAAGCGGGGGGAGGCGCCGTTCTCGGTCGACGCCAACCTTCTGCACTCCTCTTCCGAGGGCAAGGTGCTGGAAGACCCGTGGAGCGAGCCGCCGGAATTCGTCCACCAGCGCACCGTCTCGCCGATGGACGCGCCGGACAAGGTCACCGAGATCGAGATCGAATTTTTGAAGGGCGATCCGATTGCGCTGAACGGCAAGAAACTGTCGCCGGCCGAGATGCTGACGGCCCTCAACGATCTTGGCCGCGACAATGGCATCGGCCGGCTCGACCTGGTCGAGAATCGCTTCGTCGGCATGAAATCGCGCGGCGTCTACGAGACCCCCGGCGGCACCATCCTGATCGTCGCCCACCGCGCCATCGAATCGATCACGCTCGACCGCGGGGCCGGCCATCTCAAGGACGAGTTCATGCCGCGCTACGCCGAACTGATCTACAACGGCTTCTGGTTCTCGCCCGAGCGGCTGATGCTGCAGGCGATGATCGACAAGAGCCAGGAGGACGTCGAAGGCACGGTGCGCCTGAAACTCTACAAGGGCAATGTAATGGTCACCGGCCGCAAATCCAAGAAGACGCTCTATTCCGACGCCCTGGTCACCTTCGAGGATGACCGCGGCGCCTACGACCAGAAGGACGCCGCCGGCTTCATCCGCCTCAACGCGCTGCGGCTGAGGACGCTGGCGGCAAGGAGCCGCAAGGGTGAACCAAACTAGTGTTCCAGGAAAACCCGGCGGTCACGCAGGGTTTTTATTTGGTACCTCTAATATAAGAGGCCAAGCTGGCTGACATGGTTTCCGTTTGACCTTTTAAAAGCCTCATCTAAATTCCTTCGCGGGACGAGGGATTCCGATCGTGAAAAACGCCATTTTTCTCATGCTTGCGGCGGCCATCGTCTTTACCGGATGCCAGTCCTCGCAGGCGGCCGCGAAACGCGAGCAGGACGGGTGCATCTCCGCAGTCCATTTGTGGAGCATCACGTTCAAGCACGAAATCGCCTCTTTCATGGGCGTCTCGCAGGAGCGCATGCCAGCCCTGTTCTGCCAGCGCCTTGGCGAAGGGGTCCGCAGCGGGCGGATCAGCTACTCCGATTTGAACAGAGTGCAGCTAGACCTGCCCACCGAGATATGGCTGGTCATCAAGGGCAAGTCAAAGGCGGCTGCCAGGGCCGCGCCAGCGCCGCGGAACTCCAACTTCCGTACCTGCAACGGTATTACCGGTACCTACCAGATTCCCGCTTCCCGCAAATGCCCAGTGAGCGGCTACGCTCAGCACGACCAACCGACCAAAATCGATATAGAGGGCAGGCCAAAGGCGGTTCCGCCAATGCGGAGGAACTCCAAGTTCCGTACCTGCTCAAATGTTTACAGCGGCTCCTTCGAGGTTCCCGCTTCCGAGAAATGCCCGTCGGGCGGTGGCTACGTGGGCAATTGAGGAACCCAGGCGCTCGCCGCTCTTGCCTCACGCACCAACAAAAAGCCCGGCGCATGGCCGGGCTTTCCGTTCTTCGATCTGGATATTTCTATCAGCCGCCGTCGATCGCGTCGGCGATCTGGGCGATGGCCTGCTGGTAGACGCTGGCGGAATTCCAGCCGGCGATGGCCCCCATATTCGCACTCGCGCTCGCACCCGCCCGCCAGCCATGAGCCTTGAGAAAGTTGGCCGTCGAAGCCAAGGCCGTCGCCTTGTCGCGCAGATTTCCGTTGCCGACGCCATACTTCAGGACATTACCGGGCAGGAACTGCGTATGGCCGATCTCGCCATGAGCAGCGCCGACCGACGAGGCGCTCAGCGCGCCGCGATCGACCAGCTTCAGCGCCGCAATGGCATGCGGGTAAAAGAAGCCCGGGCGACGGCAATCATAGGCAAGCGTCAGAATGGCGGAGACCGTGTTCTGGTTGCCCAGGGAGGCTCCGAAGCCGGTTTCCATGCCCCAGATGGCCAGCAACACGCCCGGCGACACGCCGTAATTGCTCTCGATCCTGTCGAACATCGCCGCATTCGACTTCTTCAGCGCACGGCCCCTGGAAATGATCGCAGCTCCGCCACGGCGCTTCATGAAGGCGTCCACCGAACCGCTGAAAGCCTTGTGGATGGCGCGGTCGACGGAGATTGTCTTTGTCGCGTAGCTGGCACCGGCCAGAGCAGCCAGACCCTTCCCGCCGACACCTTCGGACCTGGCCTGCGCGGCAAAGTCCTGCTTCCACGCTTCGAAGCCCGCGCCGGTCTTGCCGCAGCTGGCCGCCGCCTGCGCGCCCGTCGCCAGCGCAAGTACCGCGACCACCGCGGCAGCAATAATCTTTCCCTTGGCAAGCAATGCCATGCTTTCTCTCCTGATTGCCTGAATCACGTCCCGGTTGCGAACTTGCCAGCGAAACGCGCCATTGTCACCGTACCCCCGGCGCTACCCTGGCCAATGCAGCGGAATTTGCTTACGATCAAGTGCTTATTGTGGCCGAAACGCCCGGCGCCGGGCAGGCGAATTCGCTGCTCGGGTAAAAAGAGGTGACGGGGGCATGGAACGGCGGCCCGTGGCGGGCGTTTGGGCGAGGCGCCGCTCCGCACCATATTCCTCCTCTGACGCCATACGCCAACGCCTGACGCATCGAGAACGACATGAAACTGTTCGACTGCCCGCATTGCGGCCACCGCCTCTACTTCGAGAATGCGCAGTGCCTGAATTGCGGGAGTCTCGTGCTTTACGATCCCGAGCATGCGCGCTTTGCCTTGTCTGACGTCGACGGCATCTTCCACTGCACCAATGCGGATGAATGCGCCTGCAACTGGATGGCCGAACCGGGCCATACCTACTGCCGCGCCTGCGTGCTGAACCAGCTGATCCCCGACCTCTCCGTCGACGGCAACCGCCGCCGCTGGATTCGCGTCGAGGCGGCCAAGAAGCGCGCCGTCTATTCGCTGCTCGCCTTCGGCCTGCCGGTAGCGCCCAAGCACAAGCACGGCGACGAAATCGGCCTCGCCTTCGACTTCATTGCCGATCCGATCGGCGGCGGTCCCGGCGGCGAACGCATCCTTACCGGCCACGACAACGGCCTCATCACGCTCAACGTCGCCGAGGCGGACTCGGCCGAGCGCGAGCGGCGGCGCGTCGAGATGGGCGAAAATTACCGCACGCTGCTTGGTCATTTCCGTCATGAGCTTGGCCATTACTACTGGGACCGGCTGATCCGCGACGTGCCGCAACGGCTCGAAGCCTTCCGGGCGCTGTTCGGCGACGAACGCCCGGACTACGAGCAGGCGCTGAAGGCCTATTACGCCAATGGCGCTGCGCCCGACTGGCAGCAGAACCACATCTCCGCCTATGCGACGTCGCATCCATGGGAAGACTGGGCCGAGACCTGGGCGCACCATCTCCACATCACCGACACGCTGGAGATGGTGCACGCGCTGAATTTTCCACTCGGCCAGCTTGAGACGATGGAGACCAATGTGCTGCCGCAAGGCGACACCGGCGGCCGGTTGCAGGCGGCGCCCGCGGAACCCAACGCCGTGCCCGAGCCGTTCGGAAAGATTCTCGCCCGCTGGCTGGTACTCTCGGAAGCCTCAAACTCGATTAACCGCTGCATGGGCCTGCCCGACCTCTATCCCTTCGTCATTTCGGACGTGACGGCGCAGAAACTCAGCTTCGTGCATGAGCTTTTGACCGGCTTGCCGAAAGAAACCGGAACAAATCGTGAGCTGGCGTCGGTATTTTAGCCGGAACGCATGCGTTCTGGTTTCGTTTGGTGTCGCGAGGGACCATGAAAGGGAGAGAAACCATGAGACGCATATTGTTTCCGGCCGTCGCCGGGGCGCTTGTCGCGATGTCGGGTGCGGCACTCGCCGATACCGCCGTCTCGGCCGTCACCGATCTTAATGTGCGCGCCGGCCCCGGCCCGCAATATCCTGTGATCGGCGTGCTCGCCGCCGGCCAGTCGGCGACGCTCAATGGCTGCATCGAAAACAGCAAATGGTGCACCATTGCCGAAGCCGGAGGCCAGGGCTGGGTCTATTCCGACTATGTCACGGCCGATTTCGGCGGCAACCGGGTCGTTCTGACACGCCGCCCCGCCGACGCCGCCATCACCGTGGTTACACCGCCGCAGGATGATTATCCCGATACCTATACCGGTGCGATTCTGTCCGACGACGGGCCCGTCGACGCCATCGACAGGCCACCGGCGGAAGTCGGCACCTATGTCAGCACGCACCGGCTCGATCCTGTCTATCTCGAGGGCGAGGTGGTGACCGGTGCCACCTTGCCCGACACGGTCGAACTGCGCGAAATCCCCGACTACCGCTACCGCTACGTCTATGTGAATGGCCAGCAGGCGCTGGTCGACCCGCAGACACGGCGCATCATGTACGTCGTGCGCTGATTTTGCCTGGAAAGAATGACAAGTGAACTCGTGCCGCCCTCCTGCGGAGGCTGAGGGCGGCAAAAGGGTCGCTGAACAGCAGCAATTGCGCGAGAGCCGACGATCCCCTAGATCATGCGACCCGATGCGTTCGGCAGAGGAACTCGCGTGATATCAGATCCAGCCGCCTTCGAGCGCTATAGCAACACGGCCACCGAAAAGACGAACCTGCCGCGGCTGATAATTGGAACGGCGGTCGTCGTCCTGTTCTGGGTGGCGATCACCCTGGTTGTGGTGCTTGGCGGCACCTATGTCGCGATCGTCTGGCATGTATTGCCGGACGATCCGCGCGGGCCGCTTCAGGGCTTTCTGGCCTCGCCCATCGGCATACTCACCGCACTCACCTCGTTTACCGGCATCTGGCTCGGCCTCTGGCTTGCCATGCGTTTCGTCCATGGCGAGCCGCTCTCCGCGCTTTTCGGCGCCAGTCGCCGCGTGTCCTTGTCGGGCTTCCTCAAGGGCTTGGTCGCGGTGCTGATCACATCGGCGCTTTCCGAAATCCTGCTCTACTGGCTACAGCCCGAAATCGCCCGCGGCACGATCAACCTGTCGACCTGGCTGCTGTTCCTGCTCCCGATCGTGGCGCTGACCCTGCTGCAGACCTCGTCCGAGGAGATGCTGTTTCGCGGCTATCTGCTGCGCGGCCTGGCCAGGCGCTTCGAGAGCCCTTACGTGTGGGCGCTATTGCCCGCTTTGCTGTTCACCTCCTTGCATTGGAGCCCGGGCTCGAGCCCCGCCATCAACGCCTGCGTGCTGGCCTCGATCGCCGCCTTCGCCTTGCTGTTGACGCTGGTGGTTTATGTCACCGGCAATCTCGGCGCCGCCTTCGGCGCCCATCTCGGCAACAATCTCACCGGCTTCCTGCTGATCTCGCATCAGGAGAACTACAATTCCTTCGCCCTGTTCAACGCCAAGCCGCTGGAAGGTCCGGACTGGACGACGACGGATGCCGTCATCATCGCCGCCATCGGTATCGTCTGCACCTTGCTGACGATCCTGCTGCTTCTGCACCCGCGCTCGCCGCTGAAGGTTACGGCCGACCCTCGGGATGCAGGGTGAACTAAACAGGGACCGATCCAGAGACCGGCAAGCCGCCCTTGTCTTGACTCTTCGGCCGATTTCCTGTCTACAGCCCCGAAATCCGCGACGAGTATCCCTCCGAGCAAGCCGACCAGGACGCCAAAACCTTTTGAGGTGGGTGCTGTAAACAGATCCTGGAGGCCAACACCCGGCAGCGCTGAGCGCCCCCGGGTGCTTTTTGGTTTTGAGCTTTGCTTGGATGAGCGGCGCGAACGCACTACCTCTCGGGCACCATCGGGGTGCCTGAGAAAAAGGAAACGGAATGTTTGAATCGCTGCAGGAGCGCACAAGAGGCGTGGAGGGCCATCGGCCCGACAGGGATCACCATGAATCCAAGGCGCTCTCGCGCGGCGGGTTGACCAATGTTTGAATCACTTCAGGAGCGCCTTGGCTCCATCCTGAACGGCCTGACAGGCCGCGGCGCGCTGTCGGAGGCTGATGTCTCGGCCGCACTGCGCGAGGTGCGCCGTGCGCTGCTCGAGGCGGACGTTGCGCTGGAAGTGGTGCGTTCCTTCACCGACAAGGTGCGCGAGAAGGCCGTCGGCGCGGCTGTCGTCAAGTCGATCAAGCCCGGGCAGATGGTCGTCAAGATCGTCCATGACGAGCTGGTCGACATGCTCGGCGCCGAGGGCGTCGCCATCGACCTCAATGCGCCGGCGCCGGTCGTCATCATGATGGTCGGCCTGCAGGGCTCCGGCAAGACGACGAGCTCGGCCAAGATCGCCAAGCGGTTGACCGAGCGCCAGAACAAGAAGGTTCTGATGGCCTCGCTCGACACGCGGCGGCCCGCGGCACAAGAGCAGCTGCGCCAGCTCGGCGAGCAGGTCAAAGTCGCGACGCTGCCTGTCATTGCGGGCCAGAACCCGGTCGACATCGCCAGGCGCGCCGTCCAGGCAGCCAAGCTCGGCGGTCATGACGTCGTCATCCTCGACACCGCCGGCCGCACCCATATTGACGAGCCGCTGATGGTGGAGATGGCCGACATCAAGAAGGTGTCGAGCCCGCACGAAATCCTGCTGGTCGCGGATTCGCTGACCGGCCAGGACGCCGTCAACCTTGCCAAAAGCTTCGATGAGCGCGTCGGCATCACCGGCCTGGTGCTGACTCGCATGGACGGCGACGGCCGTGGCGGTGCCGCGCTTTCGATGCGCGCCGTCACCGGCAAGCCGATCAAGCTGATCGGCACCGGCGAAAAGATGGACGGGCTGGAGGAATTCCACCCCAAGCGTATTGCAGACCGCATCCTCGGCATGGGCGACATCGTCTCGCTGGTCGAAAAGGCCGCCGAAAACATCGACGCCGAGCAGGCGGCGGCGATGGCCAAAAAGATGCAGTCGGGCAAGTTCGACCTGAACGACCTTGCCGGCCAGCTTCAGCAGATGTCGAAAATGGGCGGCATGGGCGGCATCATGGGCATGATGCCCGGCATGGGCAAAATGAAGGACCAGATGGCGGCCGCCGGCCTCGACGACAAGATGTTCGGCCGCCAACTCGCCATCATCTCGTCGATGACCAAGGCCGAGCGCGCCAATCCGGACATGCTGAAACATTCGCGCAAGAAGCGCATCGCCGCCGGCTCCGGCACCGATGCGGCCGAGATCAACAAGCTCTTGAAAATGCATCGCGGCATGGCCGACATGATGAAGGCGATGGGCGGCAAGGGCAAAGGCGGCGGCCTGATGCGCGGCATGATGGGCGGCCTTGCCTCCAAGATGGGCCTCGGCGGCATGATGCCGGGCGGCCCCGGCGGCATGATGGGTGGCGGCATGCCCGACCTCTCCAAGATGGATCCCAAGCAGCTCGAAGCCTTGCAGAAGCAGATGCCCGGCCTTGGCGGCATGAAGGGCCCGCCCACCCCGAGCGGCGGTGGCCTGCCCGGTCTGCCCGGCGGCATGAAGCTTCCCGGCCTTGGCGGCGGTGGTCTGCCCGGCCTCGGAAAGAAGAAGTGAGGACGCTATGAACGAAGAAAAAGACATGGCCGACGCACGCACCATCCTGGCCGGCTATCGCGCCTCGATCGACAACATCGACGCCGCCCTCATTCATATGCTGGCCGAGCGCTTCCGCTGCACCAAGGCGGTCGGCGTACTGAAGGCCGAGCATGGCCTGCCGCCCGCCGACCCGGCGCGTGAGCAGGAGCAGATCACCCGCCTTCGCCAGCTGGCGAAGGACGCTCATCTCGACCCCGATTTCGCGGAAAAATTCCTCAACTTCGTCGTCCGCGAAGTGATCCGCCATCACGAGCAGATCGCCGCGTCCAACGGCGCAAGCAAAACCGGCTAACAAAGTGCATGTCGCCCAAAAGTGCGCAGCGGTTTTGGGACAACGACCTGCACCAGACAAAGCCATTAACCAACACTGAAATCAGAAATTTTAGGAGAAATGAAATGCCCTTGAAGATCCGACTGGCCCGTGCGGGCTCGAAGAAGCGCCCTTACTACCACGTCGTCATTGCCGACGCCCGTTCGCCGCGCGACGGCCGGTTCATCGAGTCGATCGGCTCGTGGAACCCGCTGCTGCCCAAGGACGGCGAGCGCGTCAAGGTCGACGCCGACCGCGTCAAGCATTGGCTGTCGCACGGCGCTCAGCCGACCGACCGCGTGCTGCGCTTCCTCGATGAGGCCGGCCTCCTCAAGCGCGAAGCCCGCTCCAACCCGAAGAAGGCGGAGCCCGGCAAGAAGGCGCAGGAACGCGCCTCTCTGCTGAAGAAGGCCCAGGAAGACGCCGCCGCCGCCGTTGCCGCCGCTGCTGCAGCCCCGGCCGAAGCGGAAGCCGCCACCGCCGAATAAGCAACCGCGTCATCGCATCGACAAAACGGCGGGCCTGTGCCCGCCGTTTTGCTATTGTGCGGCGATGCCATATGCGTTCGAACGAAAGATGACTGAGCGGACCGTCACGGAAGAGGCCCTTTTCGGCGGCGTAGCCGGGACGCTGTTGCGATGCGCCGGCGCCACGACAGGCGTCGTCGTGCTCAGCGGATCGAGCGGCCGCATCGACGTCACCCGCGCCCGGCTCTTTGCCAAGGAAGGAGCATCCGCTCTCGCGCTGCAATGGTTTGGCGGCGAAGGTCAGGTGCCCGGCATTTGCGAGATCCCGCTCGAAACGTTTTTCGCCGCGACCGGCTATCTTGTCCAGATGGGATGCCGGCGCATCGTCTATGTCGGGACCTCGAAAGGCGCCGAGGCCTCCCTGCTTGCGGCGGCTCACGGTCCACGCATCGGCGTCGTGGTTGCGATCATCCCGCTTGGAACGCCGAGTATGTCGATGGTCTGGTGTCCTACCGGCGGCTCTTCCTGCATGCCTTGCAAACCCTCGAGGACGCAGCGGCCAAGGCTGCCATTCCCGTCGAAGCTATTTCAGCGGACATTGTTCTGGTTGCGGGCGGCGACGACGCGCTATGGCCATCGCTGGATTTTGCCCAGTCGATCGTTCGGCGTCGCCAGGACACCGCAATGACCACCTGCCTCGTCTCAGTGCCCGACGCCGGCCACCGCATTCTGCTGCCGGGCGAAATCACGCCGCGCTCGAGGCTGCATGCCCATGGCGGCAATGACGACGCCGACACGCGCCTGGGCCGCCTGGCTTGGGAGCATATCCGAGCAGCCATGGTCCAGCTGCCTTAGGCAACAGCGAAACCGGCGATCTATAGCCGCCGGTTTCCGATGTTGGACCTGGCTGTGTTCAATAACCGTCGGGGCAGCTGGCGATGTAGGTGCGCCCGTTGCGGCCGCGGTAGCGACATTGACCGCTTTCGCTGGCACGGCCGATCAGCGCGCCGGCCACGGCGCCGACGGCGCCGCCGACGACGGCGCCCTGAACCGGATCATTTGCCACAGCTGCGCCAACCGCCGCGCCGCCGAGGCCGCCGACCGCGGCACCCTTTTCGGTTTGCGAGCACGCACCCAGTGCGGTCGCCAGTACCAGAATGATCATCGCTCTTTTCATTATCGTTCCTCTCTCACGCGGATCGCCGTCCTCGCCGCCACGGCTCTAACTCCCAGACGGCTGATTTGATCCCGATGACGTGAGAGATCGCGGTGTCCGCGCCGGTCACATTCGTGCCGACCGCCGCCGAGCTTGTTGAAAATCCAGGCTTTTCTACCTTTCGGCTGCCTTTTTCAGATTGGCGAGGCCAGCCTCGAAATCCTTGCCGATCAGCGTATCGAAACTCATGAACAGGCCCATCAGCTTGGCAATGAAGGGCCGGCTGCCGCGCATTGCCCAGGTGACTGCGGTGGTGTCGCCCGAGGGCTTCAGGGTGAAGTCGACGCTGTTGCTGGCCCGGAACGGCTTCTCGAAGTCGAGCTTCAGCGACACCAGCGAGGATGGCACGGAATTGACGATCTCCATGCGTCCCTTGCCGGCCTTGGCATTGCCTTCCCAGGCGTAGGCGGCGCCCTTGCCGGCATCAGCGCCCGACAGCGTGCGCTTCATCAGCGGGTCGAGCTTTTCGTAGGGTGACCATTCCGGCCACTGCTTGAAATTGTTGATCAGCGGAAAGATCGCTTCCGGCGCGGCCTTGATCCTGGCGGTGCGGGCGGTGACGAAATCATTCGACCTCGTCGCCGCATAGATGAGCACGGCGGCGATGATGACGACCAGGAGGATGAGAATGGTGCTGAGCATGTTTTTCTCCTCGCTTAACGGCTGAACGGGATCAGGGCGCGCACGCTTGGGTCGCGCAGATAGAGACCGCCCCACAGGATGATGCCGAGATAGACGCTAAACAGCGTGTGCGAAAACAACGGGCTGCCGACGCGCATATTTGTGGCGATGGCGCCGCCGAGATAGCCGGTGAGCAGGATGGCGCCGAGCACCGAGGTGCGGGGCAGCGCATAGAGCGCGGTCGAGATCAGCCCGATAATGCCGAGCGTGCGCGCGACATTGACATCGGCCGGCCAGCCGAGCGGCACCATGGTCTGGGTGACGACATCGAGCGGCGGCAGCTTGATGACGCCGTCGAAGATCATGAACAGGATGATGAGGCCGCTGAGCACGCGGCCGGTCCACAGGGCGCCCGATGAGACGGGCATGGTTTGAGAAATACTCACGGGTGTTCCCTCCTAAGCGGTTCGAACCGTTTGCTGGCTTCGGACCAAGGACGAGCGATGGGGCGGCGATCCTACAGGGTGCGGATTCTTTTTGGGTAGCAGCAAGCAAAAGCCGCTGCGTGGCGATCCTTCACACCCCCCTCTGGCCCGCCGGCCATCTCCCCCGCAAGGGGGGAGATTACACGCTCGACCGCTTCGGCAATGTTCCATGAATGAGCGGAGCATCGAAACCGCCGATCTCCCTCCTTGCGGGGGAGATGCCCGGCAGGGCAGAGGGGGGTGCTGTCCCTCGACCTTGACGGACTATCGACATCCACCAGTCACGGCTATTGGTAGGGCTGGGCGAGAGACGAGCGAATGGCCGGCGAGATTGATCTGAAAAAGCTGCTGGCGGCGATGACGCCGGAACTGCTTCCCGGCGTCCATGTCTTCGCCACCCTGGTCCCCGGTGCACCGGTTCCCGAGACGCTCAATCCGGTGATGCTGTTTCGCGAGAAGGAGGGCACGACGCTGATCTTGCCCGAAGACCAGGCCCCCGGGCTGCAGGCCGCCTTCCGCTGCCGCATGATCACCCTGAACGTCCACTCCTCGCTGGAAGCCGTCGGCTTCCTCGCCGCCATCACCGCCCGGCTGGCCGCCGCCGGCATGGGCGTCAATCCGGTCTCTGCTTTCTATCATGACCATCTGTTCGTGCCCGCTGAGCGGGCCGAGGAAGCGATGGAGTTATTGCGCCAACTGGCCAAGGACAGCGACGGCTGAGTATCAAGCTCGACGCACGTAGAGGATATCCGGCAGGCCTTCTTCGTTGGTGGTGCCCTCGCCGAACACCTCGGGGCGAAAGCCATGGCGCTCGTAGAAGCGACGCGCGCCGGTGTTGGCCTGGAAGCAATGCAGTTTGACGATCCGTAGCGCGGCGGTCGCTTGCACCAGCAGCCGGCTGCCGATGCCTTGCCCCGTCCAGGCGGGGTCGAGATAGAGCTGTTCCACCCAATCGCCGCTCAGGGCAATGAAGCCGACAATGCCGGTGCCGGCCTCGGCGACCGTCACCTGCTGCCGGGACAGCACGATCTCGCGGGATGACCGGCATCCAGGAGAACGAGCCAAGTGCGGCCCGCATGACAATGGCGATGGTCGCGGCATCCAAAGCCGTGGCGGGGCGCAGCACGATTTTGGTGGGATCGTTCAAAGGCTTTTCTCAACAGAGGTCAGCGCTGCCCTCATCCCCTGCCGGGACCTTCTCCCGTGAACGGGGAGAAGGAAGGCTTCGGCCGAAGGCCGAGCCCGCGACTGCGGGCCGCCGGCTTTCCGGCGCCCCCGCGGAGGGCCCGCCGCGGCAGCGGCGATACGGCCCGTGAGCGAATAAACTATGCCGCCTTCTTCTTCGGCTGGATCAGGCCGCGCTCGACCAGCAGCTCGGCGATCTGCACCGCGTTCAGCGCCGCGCCCTTGCGCAGATTGTCGGAGACGATCCACATCGACAGGCCGTTGTCGATGGTCGAATCCTCGCGGATGCGCGAGATGAATGTGGCGTCCTCGCCGGCCGATTCCAGCGGCGTGATGTAGCCGCCATCCTCGCGCTTGTCCAAGACCTGGCAGCCTGGCGCTTCGCGCAGGATATCGCGCGCCTCGTCGGCGGTGATCGGCTTTTCGAACTCGATGTTGACGGCTTCGGAATGGCCGATGAACACCGGCACGCGCACACAGGTCGCCGTCAGCTTGATCTTGGGGTCGAGCATCTTCTTGGTCTCGGCGACCATCTTCCACTCTTCCTTGGTCGAGCCGTCGTCGAGGAAGACGTCGATGTGCGGAATGACGTTGAAGGCGATGCGCTTGGTGAACTTCTTGACCTCGACGCCATCGGCGACGAACACCGCGCGGGTTTGTGTAAAGAGTTCGTCCATGCCTTCCTTGCCGGCGCCGGATACCGATTGATAGGTGGCGACGACGACGCGCTTGATGGTGGCGACATCGTGCAGCGGCTTCAGCGCCACGACCAGCTGCGCCGTCGAGCAGTTCGGATTGGCGATGATGTTCTTGCGGGTGAACAGCGAGATCGCATCCGGGTTCACTTCCGGCACGATCAGCGGCACGTCCTGGTCGTAGCGGAAGGCCGACGAGTTATCGATGACGACGCAGCCCTGCTTGCCGATCTTCGGCGACCACTCCTTCGAGACGTTGCCGCCGGCCGACATGATGCAGATGTCGGTGTCGGAAAAATCATACTGGTCGAGCGTCTTGACCTTCAGCGAACGGTCGCCGAACGACACTTCGGTGCCCTGGCTGCGCCGCGAGGCCAGCGCCACGACTTCGCTTACCGGAAAGCCGCGCTCTTCCAGTATGTTGAGCATTTCGCGACCCACATTGCCCGTGGCGCCGACTACCGCAACCTTGAAACTCATCAGAAATCTCCTGTCCCTCTCCGCTTGGTTTTTGGAGAAAACCCGCCGGCCAATGCGGGTTTCGTCCCCCGGGCCGGACCCGGGAGAGGGTGGTTAGGCCAAGGGAATCACACCGTTTTGGTGGTGGTTTTGGCCATAGTTTTGCTGGAACGGTAAGACGCGCCAACGCGCCCGGCCCCATGATTGTGGCCGGGGAAGTCGAATGCAAGAAGAGCCATCAGAAGGCCGCGCATCGAAAATGATCCCGTTCGATGCCGGCTTTTACGCGGTTTGCGTCAGGAGTCAATTGCGGCCAGGCACACGCCTGCCCTGTACAATGGCGGCCGCAAGAAGTACGAACGCCCAAATAGTGTTTGGCTGGCGTGCGTCAGCCCCGGCATGTGCTCCATGATGAGCCCAGACCCTGAATTCCGAAAGAGTGAGATGTCCAATTTCGAAGCTATTGTTCCTGCGCTGGCAGAAGCGCTGGAAAAACGCGGCTATACCGAGCTGACGCCAGTGCAGAAGGCCGTGCTGGAGCTCGGCGAGTCCGACGCGTTGGTGTCGGCGCAGACCGGCTCAGGCAAGACCGTCGCCTTCGGCCTCGCTTTGGCGCCGACCCTTCTTGGAAGCGCCGAACGTTTTGACCAGGCTGGCGCACCGCTGGCGCTGGCCGTGGCGCCGACGCGCGAGCTCGCTTTGCAGGTGATGCGCGAATTGCAATGGCTCTACGCGCCGACCGGCGCCACCGTCGCGTCCTGCGTCGGCGGCATGGACATGCGCTCCGAACGGCGCGTGCTGGAGCGCGGCGCCCACATCGTCGTCGGCACGCCGGGCCGTCTGCGCGACCACATCACCCGCAACTCCCTCGACGTGTCGGCGCTGAGGGCCGTGGTGCTGGACGAAGCCGACGAAATGCTCGATCTCGGTTTTCGCGAGGATCTCGAATTCATCCTCGATGCCGCACCCACCCAGCGCCGTACATTGATGTTTTCGGCCACCGTGCCGCGCTCGATCGCCACGCTGGCGCAGGGCTACCAGCGCGATGCCGTACGCATCTCGGCCGGCGGCGAGGAAAAGCAGCATCTCGATATCGAGTACCGGGCGCTGAATGTCGCCTATCCCGACCGCGAGAACGCCATCATCAACGTGCTGCGGTTTTACGAAGCGAAGAACGCGCTGGTGTTCTGCAACACCCGCGCCGCCGTCAATCATCTGACGGCGCGCTTCAACAACCGCAATTTTTCCGTCGTGGCGCTGTCGGGCGAGCTCAGCCAGAACGAACGCACCCACGCGCTGCAGGCGATGCGGGACGGCCGCGCCAAGGTCTGCATTGCCACGGATGTCGCGGCGCGCGGCATCGACCTGCCCAATCTCGAACTGGTCATCCACGCCGATCTGCCGACCAATCCCGAAACGCTGCTGCACCGCAGCGGCCGAACCGGCCGAGCCGGACGCAAGGGCGTCAGCGCGCTGATCGTGCCCAACGGCGCCCGCAAGCGCACCGAACGGCTGCTGCAGAATGCCGGGCTGAAGGCGACATGGGCGAGCCCGCCCTCCGCCGACGACGTCATCAAGCGCGACGACGAGCGCATCCTTGCCGATCCAGCCTTCGAAGAGCCGATTGCCGAGGACGAGCGCGGCTTCATCGACGCGCTTCTGGCCAGGCATGGCGCCGAACAGGTGGCCGCCGCCTTCGTGCGCCAATGCCGCGCCAGCCGCTCGGCGCCCGAGGAACTGACGGAGGTCGCACCGTTCACGCCTTCGCGTGACAAACCGGCGGGCGAAAAATTCGAGCGCCGCGATGAAGCGCCAGGCCGGCGCGACGATTTCGGCGACAGTGTCTGGTTCTCGCTGTCGATCGGGCGCAAGCAGAATGCCGAGCCGCGCTGGCTGATCCCGATGCTGTGCCGCACCGGCAACATCTCCAAGCGCGAGATCGGCTCCATCAAGATGCAGCAGGATGAGACCTACGTGCAGATCGCGGCCGACTGGGCCGATCGCTTCCTCGCCGCCATCGGCCCCGACAAGAAGCTGCAGGGCAACATCGTGGTGAAGCGCCTGGACGGCACGCCCGACCTGTCGCGGGCCGGCTACCAGGCGCCGAAGCCGGACAAGAAACCGCATCGCGGCAAGCGCCCGTTCGAGGCGCCGCAAAGCGCACACAAGCCGAAATTCGAGAAGCGGGAACGGCCCGCCGGCGATGCAAAGCCTTGGGCCGGGAAACCGAAATTCGACAAGGCGGGACGGCCGAAGAACAAGAAGCCGAAGAAGCGGCCGGTTTGAGGCTCTTATCGGCCAATTACAAATGCAGGCGCTGCCCCTCATTGCCCTGCCGGGCATTTCTCCCCGTATAGTGACGGGAGAAAGGGCGGACCGCAGCCTTGGCGCTCTTCTTGCAGCGTTGGTGATTGGCGGAATCGTCGATAACAGCGACCCCTCTCCCCGTCACTATACGGGAGAGGATGCCGGCAGGCAGGTGAGGGGCAGCGCCAACGCACCGGAAAATAAGCAACTCATGCCTGAACCGTTTGCCCTCCATTTCGTCCACCCCCTTGCAGTCCGCCGCAACTTTGAACAGTCTGTGCCTGCACGGGGGCGAGGCTAAATGCGCGGCGAAGTTCTTCACTATGACGAGGCCCAGGGTTTCGGCTTCATCACCGGGGCGGACGGCAACCGCTACACCTTCGCGCGCGAGGATCTGCGCCGTGATACCGTGATCGCGAACGGCGCAGTGGTCGAGTTTCTGCCGGCAAGCGGTCAGGCGCGCGACGTTTTTTCAATCCGCGCCCAGCCCGCCAGTCCCGCCACCGCTGCGCCAGCGGCAAGCGCCGCGCCGCCCAAGGCGGCTGCCGCTTCAGCCGCGCCACAGCATTTCGGCCGCCTGGCGGAAGACGGCGCGGTTCGCGATAGCGGACTGCCGGGTTATTTCTGGCGAGGCGTGACGCGCAACTACATCAACTTCGCCGAACGCGCCCGCCGCAAGGAATTCTGGGGCTACTGCCTGTTCTGGACCGTCAGCTTCATCCTGGTCGGAATTGCCGGCGCCCTCGCCGACCAGGCCGTCGGCAATTTCGATGCCGGCAACTGGCCGATTGTGATGATCGGCGTCTGGGGGCTGTTTTGGCTAGCGACGTTCCTGCCCTGGGTCGGGCTCGTCGTGCGCCGCTTGCACGACATCGGCCTGACCGGCTGGCTGGCAATACCTTACTTCGCAATCACCTTCATGTTCGCTCCGGCTACGCTGATCCTCGCGCTGATCCTCGGATTGATCCCGACCCAGGCCCACGTAAACCAGTGGGGGCCGGTGCCTGGAGGAGGCGGAGCCTAGACCGCACCAGAAATGAACTGCCGGCTGTTTGCGGACAGCCGTGCTTTAACAATGGCTTAGGTCGCAGCCAGGAAGGCAGCTGCTGTTTTGACCGGACGAACAAAATATTTCTCTTGCCATTTAGTCTGCACACAGATAATCTGTGCACTCATCAAATCGACGATCGAAAACGGATGATGGAGCCAAGACAAATGTGGACCAACGAGTACACCGCAATTTCCCCCCTTTCGGCGCAGGCCATCTGGAACGCGCTCAAGGCGCTGCACGAAGGCCGCCTCACCTACGAAGGGTCCGATACCTTCGTGCTGCACGGCCCGTTCGCCAAGGGCACCCGCGTCTCTGTAACGCCCGTCGGGCAGGACACCTTCGAATCGACGGTCGTCGACCTCGTCGACGCTGTAACCTATGCCGACGAGACCTCGTTCGGCGACACGAAACTGCTGTTCAGGCATACGCTGACGCCGGTCGAGGGTGGCACTCAAGTGACTCATCGCCTCGAGATTTCCGGCCCATCGGCCGCCGAGGTCGGACCAGAGCTCGGGCCGCAGATCAGCGGCGATTTCGACACTTCGATGGCCAAACTGTTCGAGCAGGCAAGGGAGTTGGCGAACGGTGGCTGATCGGGGGGATCTGCAAACGCGCTTCAGCGGACCATCCGAGAGCCCCGGCTTGTTGCTCTGGCGAACCACCATGCGCTGGCAGCGCGTCATGACGGCGGCGCTGGCCCCGCTTGACCTTACCCATGTCCAGTTCGTGCTGCTGGCTTCGGCGATGTGGCTCGGCCGCTATGGCGAGCCGCCCAACCAGGTCCAACTCGCCGCGCAGGCCGGCACCGAGGTGAAGATGACGTCGGACGTCGTCGCCCGGCTTGAGGCAAAGGGACTGATTGTGCGGGACACCGACCCGCGGGATTCCCGCGCCAAGGTGATCCGCGTCTCCACGACGGGGACGGCCGCAGTCCAGCGCGCTATCGTCGCCGTCGAAGCCGCCGACGCTGCTTTTTTCTCAACCGTGGATGAGGCGCAACTCGTCGGCCTGCTGAAACGGCTGGCCGGCGAGATCCGCTGAGTCGGCCGCTAAGCCAGGAACTTGGCGATGATGGCATCGCCCATTGCGACAGTGCCGACTTCGGTCATGCCCTCGGACAAAATATCCTTCGTCCGGAGCCCGTCGTCGAGCACGGCGGCTATTGCGCCTTCGAGCTTGTCGGCCTCATCGACCATGCCGAAGGAATATCGCATGCACATGGCAAACGACGCGATCATGGCGATCGGGTTGGCGATGCCCTGTCCGGCAATGTCGGGCGCCGAGCCATGCACCGGCTCGTACAGCGCCTTGCGCTTCCTGGTCTTCACATCGGGCGCGCCGAGCGAGGCCGACGGCAGCATGCCGATCGATCCGGTCAGCATGGCGGCGATGTCGGACAGCATGTCGCCGAACAGATTGTCGGTGACGATGACGTCGAACTGCTTTGGCCAGCGCACCAGCTGCATGCCGCCGGCATCGGCGAGCATGTGGTCGAGTTTGACGTCGGCATATCTGGCTGTGTGGGTCTGGGTGACGACCTCGTTCCACAGCACGCCGGATTTCATGACGTTGCGCTTCTCCATGGATGTCACATGGTTCTTGCGGGTGCGCGCCAGCTCGAAGGCGACGCCCGAAATGCGCTCGATCTCGAACGTATCGTAGACCTGCGTGTCGATGCCGCGCTTCTGGCCGTTGCCGAGATCGATGATCTGCTTGGGCTCGCCGAAATAGACGCCGCCGGTAAGCTCGCGCACGATCAATATGTCGAGGCCTTCGACCACCTCCTGCTTCAGCGAAGAGGACGCGGCCAGCGCCGGATAGCAGATGGCGGGCCGGAGATTGGCGAACAGCTCCATATCCTTGCGCAGCCGTAGCAACCCGGCCTCGGGACGCACCTCGTAAGGCACCTTGTCCCATTTCGGCCCGCCAACGGCGCCGAACAGAACCGCATCCGCAGCCATCGCCTTTGCCATGTCGGCGTCGGAAATCGCCGCGCCATGCGCGTCGTAAGCACAGCCGCCGACCAAGCCTTCATCAGTGGCAAAACCGCTGCCGAGCTTTGCGTTCATGGCCGCGATCAGCTTCTTCACCTCGGCCATCGCCTCGGGGCCGATGCCGTCGCCGGCGAGCAGGAGAAGATTTTTCGAAGCCATGGAGAACCGTCCCAATGCTGTTGGAGAAACCGCGGCCTTGCTAAACGCCAAGAGCTTGCGGCGCAAGGGGATGAAGAACGCTACGACGGCGCCCGCGTCTCAAGACCTGGGTTCCTCGCCGTGGCCAGAGGCGGGGGAGAGGAACAAATCACTTGTGCGACAAAATATTCACCAACCGGCCGAACGGATCGCGCACATAAAACCGCCGTACGCCCCAGGGTTCGTCGGCCGGACCGTATTCGACGGCAAAGCCGGCGGCCTTCATGCCTTGCAGCGCCGCATCGACATCGTCGACCTCGATGGAGAGGTCCGGCACCGGCGTGCCGGAGCCGCCCTGGGCCATGAAGCTGATCTGCACCTGCATCCGTTCGTCGGACCCGTAGGTGACGATCCAGCCCTGATCCATCAGCACATCGAGGCCAAGCACGTCCTGATAGAAGCGTTTCGCCGCTGCCGCGTCTGGTGTCCCGATATTGGCCACGATGCGCCGGACCGTCATGGCTTTGCCTCCTCAAGCCGTACGCCGCAGCGCCGTGACTTCGATCTCGATCTTCATTTCCGGCTTGTTGAGCTGGCACACGATCATCGTCGCCGCCGGCCTGATCTCGCCGAAAGCCTCGCCGAGGATGGGGAAGACCACGTCCACGAAGGCCTGGTCGGTGATGTAGTAATGCGCCCGCACCACATCGGCCATGTCGAAGCCGCCATCCCTCAGCGCCTCGGCGATGGTCGCCAGACAATTGCGCGTCTGCGCCTCCACCGTTTCCGGCATGGCCATCGTCGCATAGTCATAGCCGGTGGTTCCCGAGACGAAGCACCAGTCGCCCTGCACCACCGCGCGCGAATAGCCGGCGGTTTTTTCGAAGGGCGAACCGGTGGAGATGAGTGTGCGCATGGAGCCTCGCTGTGGTTTCGGACACTTTGCAGGAAAAGAGCCGGCCAGACCATGGGCCAAGTCAGGTGCAAATCTTGGTCGTCGGCGGGACAGCACCCCCTCTGGCCTGCCGGCCATCTCCCCCTCAAGGGGGGAGATTAGCAGTTCGGACGCCTTTCTCGCTTTCCACATTTGCGATTGGCGAAAGCCAGAGTGACGTCTGATCTCCCCCCTTGAGCGGGAGATGCCCGGCAGGGCAGAGGGGGGTGTGACGGATCGCGACGGAACAAGCATGAACACCGAGTGTTCGCCGCGCTGCCGCAAACCCTAGTTCCCCGACTCCTGCGCCTTGTCCATTGCTTCCTTCACATCCGCCGGCCAGTCCGCCACCGGCGGCCAGGCCTGCGGCTCGCCATTGTCGCCGCGGCGGGCGAAGTAGAGCGTGTGCTTGGCCGGGTCGACCGCCATGAAACCGTCATTGCTGCCGCATGCGTGCGGCACGCAGCCGGTGGCGTAGAAGGCGCCCGACGCCGTCTTTTCGGTGCCGCCGCCGACCAGCAGGCTGGTCGCCATGTCGGGCATGGTGTCGCCGAGCAGCGTCTGCGCCGCCTTGTAGACGGCCTCATTGTGGAAGGCGTCGATGATGTTCTGGTATTTGGCCGGATCGACGTCCTTCTAGTCCGTACCCGGCTCCGGCGCGTAGGTCAGGTCGCCCGAGATCGTCAGCCCGTCGCTGGGTGACCATTGCAGCGCTTGCTTCGTATCGCCCGGCAACAGATACGGCACGAAATAGATGGCGTTGTCGGCCACCGCCGCCGGCGGCGCGCCGCATTCGTCCTGTTCGACCTTGAGGCTTTGTATCTCGCCGCCTTCCGGCTTCCAGACGATGACCTTGGCCGGGCCGCACTGGTTGCCGCCGTCGCCGACATCGACCAGCGCCACGTTGACGCCGCCGACCTTGACTGTTCTGTCGAAGAACACGTCGTAATTGCTGGCCAGCTGCTTGCCGTCATAGGCCAGCACCTTTTCGCCATCCTGCTCTGGCTCGGTAATGGTCAGCTGCCCGCCCTCGAACGGGACCGGCCCCTGGCTGTCATCGTCCGCCAGGGCCGCATTGCTCGACGCGCCCGGATCGGCGGCGGACGGATCTTCTGCCGGCACGAGGACCGTGTCGGTCTGTGCTTGCGCGCCGGCCACCGGCATCAGCATCCACGCCAGCGCGCAGGCGCCGGCAAGAAGAAAACGTGTCATGACTGTCCCCTCCGTTCAGCCGCCACGAACCCGGCTTTGTGGCGGCCGGGCCATCTCGTACCACTCAGGCCCAAGGACGCTCGGCAGCGTTCTTCTTCTCGAACGAGGCGATGGCGCCGGCCTTCTCCATGGTCAGGCCGATATCATCGAGACCGTTCAGCAGGCAGTGGCGCTTGAAGTCGTCGAGGTCGAAGGTGACCACGCCGCCGTCGGGGCCGCGGATTTCCTTGGCCTCGAGGTCGACCGAAACCGTCGCATTGGAGCCGCGCGAGGCGTCGTCCATCAGCTTCTCCAAGTCTTCGGCGCTGACGGTGATCGGCAGGATGCCGTTCTTGAAGCAGTTGTTGTAGAAAATGTCGGCGAACGAGGTCGAGATGACGCAGCGAATGCCGAAATCGAGCAGCGCCCACGGCGCGTGTTCGCGGCTCGAACCGCAGCCGAAATTGTCGCCGGCGACCAGGATCTGCGCCTTGCGGTAGGCTGGCTTGTTGAGCACGAAGTCGGGGTTTTCCGAGCCATCGTCCTTGTAGCGCATTTCGGCGAACAGGCCGCTGCCGAGCCCGGTGCGCTTGATCGTCTTGAGATAATCCTTGGGGATGATCATGTCGGTGTCGACATTGACGATCGGCATCGGTGCGGCGACGCCGGTGAGCTTGGTGAATTTTTCCATGGCTTTTGCCCGTTCTTGATCGATAATTCGTTGCGTCAGGGTTTGCTGCGCCCGGTTTACACAAAGCCGCCGGCAAATAAAAGGCAACTGTTGGTGCGCGGCCCGATCGAAAGATCGGCGGCAAACGTCTTTAAAACCGGCTGCCGTTGGTGCACCTTGCGCCCATGACCGCACAATCGAAGATTATCTATGCCAGGGAGCCTGAGCTCGACGTCGCCGAGTTCCGCCGCGTGCTGGTCGAATCCACGCTCGGCGAAACACGCCCCGTCGATGACGACGCCCGGCTGCAGGCGATGCTTTCGGGCGCGAACCTGGTGCTCACGGCGCGGCTCGACATCGAAGGCAGGCCGCTGATCGGCGTTATCAGGGCCATCACCGATTTTTCCTGGGTGTGCTACGTCTCAGAGCTCGCCGTGTCGCAATCGGCGCAAGGCGTCGGCATCGGCAAGGGCCTGATGGACGAGGCCCGCCGGCAGCTTGGGCCTTCGGTCGCCATCAGCCTGATCTCGATGCCTGACGCCGTCGGCTTCTATGAGCGTATCGGCATGAAGCGCATGCCCGACGCGTTCTGGTTCTCACGCAAGGGCTGACGTCGCGTCAGAAGCAATCGCCGATAGGGACCGGGCGGCGGGCAAGGTTCTCGGGCAATGCGGAACGGTGTTCAGGACCCCGCGGAGCAACGCCTCCTTGTCGCCCTTGACCCGCGCTTCATCCGGTCCAAATCCGCAGCATGGGAAATCGCCGATCTCTGATAGGCACCGCCGGATGGGGAATTCCGTCTCGATACAAGGCTGACTTTCCGCAGCCCGGGTCGCATCTCGAACGTTACGCAAAATGCTTTCCGGTCGTGGAAATCGACACCTCCTTCTACAAACCGCACCGCCGCGAGACCTATGAGCGCTGGGCGCACGCCGTGCCGGAGCACTTCCGCTTCGCGGTCAAGGCACCGAAGAGCATGACCCATGAGCATCGCCTCGCCGATTGCGAGGGGCTGACAGAGGACTTTCTCGGGCAGGTCGAAGGTCTCGGCGAAAAGCTGAGCGTGCTTCTGGTGCAGCTGCCGCCAAGCCTGCCCTTCGAGCCGGAGGTCGCCGGCGGCTTCTTCGACATGTTGGGCAGGCGTAGCCTGGCAAGGCTGGCATGCGAGCCGCGCCATCCCAGCTGGTTCGGTGCCGAGGCGGACGCACTGCTCGCCGGTCACCAGGTCGCACGGGTCGCCGCCGACCCGGCTTCGGTTCCGGAGGCAGCAGGGCCGGGTGGCTCGCCCGGCCTTGCCTATTTCCGCTGGCACGGCGCGCCGCGCATCTACTATTCGGGTTACGATGCCGAAACGCTAGACCGGTTTGCGCGGCAAGTGGAAGCAGCGGCCGCTTCCGGTGCCGAGGTCTGGGGCATTTTCGACAACACGGCCGCCGGGCATGCACTGGGCAACGCGATGGCTGTCAGTGCGATGGTTGCTTAGACTCTCGCGGGACAGCACCCCCCTCTGGCCTGCCGACCATCTCCCCCGCAAGGGGGGAGATCAGATGCCGCGACCGCTTTCGCCAATCGCCGACGTTGCAAGAATGGCGCCTTCGCCGAAGCTGCCAATCTCCCCCCTTGCGGGGGAGATGCCCGGCAGGGCAGAGGGGGGTGGGCGGGAACTCGACAGTGAGCTTTTGCCGCCTCAAATCACATTCAATTCCCGGAACGCCCTTCCCTCAGCCACTCTGGCGTACCCAAACGCCGAGCAATCCACCGTCCGATACCCGCCATGCACCAACAACTCCGCCAGCGCCTTGCCGACGGCCGGCGCCTGCTGCAGGCCGTGGCCTGAAAATCCGTTGGCGAAGATGAAATTGCCGACCTCGGGATGCGGGCCGATCACCGCATTCTGGTCGAGCGTGTTGTAGTCGTAGTGGCCGGCCCAGGCGCGTGTCGGCTTGATCGCCTCGAAGGCAGGGATACGGGTTGCCAGCACGGGCCAGATCACCTCTTCGAACAGCGGCCAGTCGACGTCGAAATCCCTGGGGTCGGCGGGGCCATCGCCCTCCTCCGGTTCGGCGCCGCCGGTGAGATAGACCGAGCCTTCAGGCCGGACATAGATGCCGGATGGGTCGACCAGCAGCGGCATGTCGACGTATTTTTCCCGCGCCTCGAAGACGAAAACGTTGCGCTTGCGCGGCTCGACGGGCAGCACGAGCCCCGCCATGCCGGCCACCTTGCCGGCATTCGGCCCGGCGGCGTTGACGACGATGCCGGCTTGCAGTCTTTCGCCATTGTCGAGGTCCACTCCGGTGGCGCGGTTGCCCTGCCTCTCAATGCCGGTGACGTCGGCGGCGATGAAATCTATTTGTCTGTCACGCAATGCCTTGCGAAACAGCGTCAACATGGCATGAGCGTCGAACCAGCCCTCGCCGGTACGGCCGAAGGCGCCGGCGCTGATGCCTTCGGTCGACAGCCATGAAAAGCGCTTTGCCAGCTGGTCGGCGTCCTCGAGCAGAATGTCGGCGCCCTCGGCGACCTGCGCCTCGTGGTTGGCTTTCAGGATCGGCAACCCGGCGTCGCCGGCCAGGATGAGATAGCCGCCTTCGCGAAAACCGATATCGGCGTCGGTGCCGAAGGTCTCCTTCAGCCGCCGGAACAGGTTGAGCGTGAACTGCGACAGCCGGATATTTTCCGGAATCGAGAATTGCTGACGGATCGAGGCCATGGACAGCGTCGTTGCCGCATGGGCGAATTGCGGGTCGCGTTCGATCAGCGCGATGGAGCCGGAAAAGCCTTCCTCGCGAAGGTAGTAGGCGACCGAGGAGCCGACGATGGCTCCGCCGATGATGACGATGTCGTAGCGCACTTTGTTCTCCGATCCACCAGCCCTCACGCGGCTGGCAAGGAAATCTCGAAGCGCGTGCCGCGCCCGGAGTCAACCAGCGCGATCGTGCCATCATGCGCTTTCAGGAGGGCCAGCACGATGCCGAGGCCCAGGCCGGTGCCGCCGGACTCGCGCCGCGTGGTGAAAAACGGCTCGAAAATGCGCGCCCTGTTGCTCGGCGAAATGCCGGCGCCATCATCGCTGATCGCAATCGTCACTTTGCCGTCGGCGCTGGCAGCCGCCAGCAAAACCTGGGTCGCGCCGTGCCTGGCGGAATTGTCGATCAGGTTGGCAAGCACGATCGCCGCATTCTCGGCCGAGATGCGCAGACCGGTTTCGCCGCCCGTCTCGATGGTCACAGCCAGCCTGCCGTCCACCGGCAGCAATGCCAGCGCCGCATCGAGCGATGTGCTTTCGCCGCTCGGCGCCAGGTTTTCCGCGCGCGCCAGATCGAGCAGGCGCCGTACCAGCAGATTGAGCCTTCCGGCATCGTTGACGATGTTGCCGGAAAACCGCTTGCGCTCTGCCGCGTCCATCGCCTCGACGGAATCGCGCAAGAGTTCGGCCGCGCCCTGGATCGCCGTCAGCGGCGATTTGAGCTCGTGCGAGACATGGGTGGCAAAGGTCTGGATCGAGTCGGAGCGCGCCTGCAGCTTTTCGGCCATGTCGAGGAAGGCGGCGGACAGCTCGGCCATTTCGCGCGTGCCGTGATGGTCGAGCGGCCGGATCGCGTCGCGGTCGCCGGCGGCGATGCGCCTCGTGCGCTCCATCAGCGCGTAGAGCGGCCGGCTGACGGTGCGCAGGAAGACCAGCGCGATCAGCAGCGTGCCGAACAGCATGGCGATGGCCGCCAGCGTCACCTTGCCGCGTTCGCCATAGAGATGCTTGACGATGTTGTTCGGCGTTCGAGACAGGTAGATCACGCCGGCGACATGGCCGTCGACCGCGATCGGCATGGCGACGAAGACGCGGACCTTGGTGCCCCGGCTGACCGAATAGAGCGGCGGCGGCGGCTGGTCGGGAATTCGTTGCCTGAGCGCGCTGGCATAGTGGCCGGTAAGGGCGGTGCGCACCTCCTCTACAAGGGCCAGCGACAGGCCGACCTCGTCGCGCCCGGCAATGACGACGCCATGCGGGTCAAGCAGCCGGAAGCCGGCCAGGGTGGTTTTCTGCGTGGTGTCGAGAATGCCCGACAGCCGCGCGCCGATCGCTGCAAAGGCCGGATCGGTGGCGGCAGCGACGCCGGCGGGCCGGGTCGGCAGCAAATAGTCGGAGGCGAGATCGAGGGTAGGCTCGATCGGCTGGTAAGGCGTGTCGTCGCCGCGGCTGGCTTCGCCGCTGTCAGCCTGCATCGGCACCCCAAGCTTCTCCGGGGCAATGGCGGCGTCACTGATATTCTGCGCATAGATGGCGGCGATGACGGCGCCTTGCGCGATCAACTCGCCCTCGGTCTGGCGGATCAGCTGGTTTTCATAAAGCCGGAAGAAGAACAAGCCGACCAGCGGCAGCGCCAGCACCATGATGAGGATGGCGAGGACCACCGTGGCCAGCCTTGGCCGCCATTTGGTGCCGATCCATTTGGCGTCGCTCAGGCGCCGCATCGGCCAAGCCGGAAACCGACGCCATGCACGGTTTCGATGGCGTCGAGACAGCCTGCCGCCGCCAGCTTGGCGCGGATGTTGCGGATGTGGCTATCGACGGTACGGTCGGCGACATGGATGTTGGCGGCATAGGCGCTAGCGACCACCAGGTCGCGCCCCAGCACATGCGCCGGCCGCGCCAGAAATCCTTTCAGGATCGAGAATTCGATCGCCGTCAGCGCCAGCGCCTTGCCGTCGAAACTGGCGCCGTGGCTGGCCGGCACCAGGCTGAGCTTGCCATGCGCGAAGTTCTTGTCGTCGACCGGGTCGGGCGCCACCGGGCGGGCGCGGCGCAGGATGACGTTCACGCGCGCCACCAGTTCGCGCGGGCTGAACGGTTTCGTCACGTAGTCGTCGCCGCCCATTTCGAGCCCGAGGATGCGGTCGATTTCCTCGTCGCGCGCGGACAGGAACAGAACCGGCACGTCGGAGCGCTGCCTCAGCCGCCGGCAGACTTCCAGCCCGTCCATCTCCGGCATGCCGATGTCGAGCACGACGAGGTCGGGCACGCGGCGCTCGATCGCCTGCAGGGCCGCGGCGCCGTCGGACACGGCCTGCGTCTTCATCCCGGCCTTTTCCAGCGCAAAGCAGATGACCTCGCGTATGTGCGGATCGTCGTCGGCGACCAGGATCTGATGCGGCATGGATCTAACGGTCCGGCACTGAAGGTTGCGAGGGCTGGGTAGGTGGAGGAAGCACGAGCGGACCTCTCTTGTCGAGAACCTGCACGAGCCTCCAGCCGCGAAAGCTCCAGGCGCGCCACTGCTTCTGCTCGGCGATAGTGTCGTCGATCATCATTTGGTCGGCCAGATAGGTGGTTTGGTTTCCGAATTGGTGCATGTAGAGGCGGTCCAGCGCCGGCATGGCGGCAGCGCCGAGCGAGCGCAGATATTCCGTATCGATAGGCGTGCCGTCGCCGGTCACTTCAAGGGAATGGTCGACATTGAAATTGGCGATCGTTGCGGCGAAGTTGATGAAGCAGCAGGCATAAAGCGTCGCCGATAGCGTCGCAAGATTGGCGGAGAGCAGCCATTCGTTGGATTTTCCAAGCGCGATGCGGACAATGATCAGTGCAAGCCCTGACGCCACCAACCCCATCCAGACGAAGGCGGCGATGCGCCAGTAGGTCAGTGCATAGACGCCGATATAGAGATCGAGCCTGAGAATCGACGAGATGACCAGCACGATGTTCTGCGCCACCCAGGCATAGACCAGCCGGCGGATCAGCGGATCGCCTGAGGTTTCGCTGCCCGGCCGCAGCGCCGCCAGCACGAAGCCGGCGGCCAGCAGCGCCGTGGCGATCAGCGGATAGGCACCGCGATGCGCATAGGCGGCATAGCTCAACCCGTCCGGCAGGGCGACCCCACCCCAGAGATAGGCTGCGTCGAGCCCGGTCTGCAGCGCAAACAAGGCGTTGAAGACGATCAGCGCGCGCAGGACCGCGGCCTTGCCGAAGACGACGGCCTCGATCGTTGTCGCTGGTTTAGTCGCGGCCGGTGCGGCCACGGCTGCAGGCGGCGTCAAAGGTGGAAGGCGGCGCGGGAAACGCGGCAGGCGAGGCCGCAGGAAAGCCCAGACGCCGGCGATCACGAACAGCCAGAAGACGATCCGCGCCAGTTGGATGAGATCGAGCAGCTTCATCAGGTCGATCAGCGACAGCCAGTATTCGATCACCGGATTGGCGGCGCCGAACAAGAACAGGAACACCGCGCCCAGCGTCACCGGCATGACCCAGACGATGATGGACGCCAGGCGGATGCGGCGGCCGCCAAGCCGGCGCACCGTGCGGCGCCAGTGGAAAAAGTCACGGATAAGGCGCAGCGGCGCCGCCAGCAGGAACAGCGCGACCTGGCCGGCAATGCGGGCGATGCCGTGCCGTAGCCGCCCGGACAGGGACAGCGCAAACACCACCAGCGCCACGACAGCTATCGCCACCGACAGCGGGCTGACGTTCTCGGCCAGCGGCAGCAGCGCGACGAACAAAGCGGCCGGCTTGAGCAAGGGTCGGGTGGAATTCAGCGCGGCAGGATGCACAGCGACCACCGCGCCGGCGATCAGGATGGCAAACAGCAGGACAGTGATCCCGGCGGGCTGGCCATAGAAGAAAAAATCCGCCAGGGCGACGAGCAGGACGGCGATGCCAAAGCGGCTGGAAAAGCTTGCAAACGATGTCATGCGCGGATTTTCCTGACGGGCTTGGTCCGCTCGGCCGGTGGGCGGATAAAAGGGAGCAGGCTCGCTTCCAGGTAAGGGCGGGCCTCCGTCCGGGGCGGATCCACCAACCACCAGCTTTCGCTGCGCAGGCGATAGGGCAGGGACCAACGGTGAGCGTTTCGCTGTTGCATGCCGCTGTTGTCGCGGGCTCGCATGGAAACGGCGGGGCGGAGCGGAGGAGGTTTTCCGCAGGGATGTGCAGTTTTCGTGCAGGACCTGCGCTTACGGCCGGGGCGCTGCCCGCCATCTTTCCGGACGTTGGCGCTGTCCCAGCCAGGCTCCTTTCCTCTCCCTCCGGAGGGGGGGAGAGGTGGCTCGGCGAAGCCGAGACGGAGTGGGGGAACCACCTGGCAATCGCCGCGAACGGACACAGGAAGGGCATTCGGTGCAAACATCGCCTCGCCTTGCGCCCCAAGGGTCGACATCCACTCCGTCGATCCCCGCTCCGTCGAGCTTCGCTCGACACCTCTCCCCCGATCGACGGGGGAGAGGAAAGGCCCCCCTTCCGCAACTGCTGCGGGACGGGCGGGGCAGTGCACGCTTTCGCGGTTGGCTCGTCATCAGGTACCGGTCGGACGCTTGCCTCACCCGCCCCCACGCGGCATAGATCGGCCATGACAAGCGAACCTTACCGCCCGCGCCGCTCGGTGCTTTACGTCCCCGCCTCCAACGACAAGGCGCTGGCCAAGATCGCGACGCTGGCCTGCGATGCCGTGATCATCGACCTCGAAGACGCCGTCGCGCCCTCAGACAAGATCGCCGCGCGGGACAAACTGGCCGGCATTTTCGCCAGCCGACCGAAACGCCGCTGCGAGATGATCGTGCGCGTCAACGCGCTGTCCAGCGAATGGGGCACTGAAGACCTGCTCGCCGCGGCAAAATTCGAGCCCGACGGCATCCTGTTGTCCAAGGTCGCCACGCCGCGCGATATCCTCGAAGTCGGCGACGTGCTCGACGACAATTTTGCCCCCGACAGCGTCAAGCTCTGGGCGATGATCGAGACGCCCAAGGCCATGCTCAACATCGGCGCCATTGCCGAACTCGGCCGCGACCCGGCCTCGCGCCTAGCTTGTTTCGTTGCCGGAACGAACGATCTGGTCAAGGAAACCGGCATTCTGGCGACGCCTGATCGGCGCTACCTCGTGCCTTGGCTGATGCAGATGGTGCTGGCGGCGCGGGCCGGCGGCATCGACATGCTCGACGGCGTCTCCAACGATTTTCGCGACCTCGACGCGTTTGCGCGCGAATGCACGGAAGACGCTGCCATGGGGTTCGATGGCAAGACGCTGATCCACCCCGCCCAGATCGAAACCGCCAACCGAGCCTTTGCGCCCGCGCCCGAAGCTCTGGCCGAGGCGCGCGCGGTGAAGGATGCCTTCGCCTTGCCAGAAAATGCCGGCAAGGGCGTGATTGCTTTGAACGGCAGGATGGTCGAGCGGCTGCACCTGGCGCAGGCCGAGAAATTGCTGGCGAAGGCCGCCGCCATCGGCGCATGATCCGCCCCGAAAAGACGAACTCACGACAGGATCTGACCCATGAGACTTTACCGCTTTTTGTCCGCCCCCGACGATTCAACCTTCTGCCACAAGGTGACCGCGGCGCTGAACAAGGGCTGGCACCTGTACGGCTCGCCGACCTACGCCTACGACAAGAAGACCAAATCGATGCGCTGCGGCCAGGCGGTGGTGAAGGATATCGACGGCCAGGAATACGGGCCGGATACGAAGCTGAGTGATTGGTAGCCGAGCTTTGCCAGCCTGTTGTCTAAGACAGCGCTAGGCTGCCTCGGCAATATCAAGACGCACTGTAAGTCCGGCCTGTGTGGCCAGATTGATCAAGGTGTCCAGACTAAAATTCGCGATCCTGCCCCGCAGAAGATCGCTAAGGCGTGGCTGGGTAATCCCGAGTCGGTTGGCTGCTTCGGCTTGGGTAACGTCCCAACTCCGCACCCGCTGTTCGATCGCGATCAGCAAATTGGAGCGCATAGTCATGTTGGCGGACTGAGCCGGGGTGTCTTCCAGCGCATCCCAGACATTTTCAAAGCTTTGACGTTCCATGAGCATGTCTCACTGAATTTGCCTGAACCGCGATGCGGCAAGAGCCAGGTCTCGTTTCGCCGTCTGTTGCGTCTTCTTCTGGAAGGCGTGCAAGACAAAGACGGCGTCACCTATGCTGGCGACGTAAAGCACCCGGAACGCGCCAGCATCGTCTCGGACACGGATTTCCCGTACGCCTAGGCCTATCGTCGTCATCGGCTTCCAATCGCTTGGCTCAAATCCGAGTTGAACCTTGTGCAGTTGAACGCCCGTTTCCTTGCGCACCGCCTCTGGAAAAGCCCGGAGCTTGGCAAGAGAATCTCCAAGAAACTCCAGTCGCTTGGTGGGCATACAGGCTTTATATCAAAACTTGTATAATTTCACAAGCAGGCTCGCCACCTGAATATCGCACAGCCTTACTCCGCCGCCTCTTCAAGCTTTTCCATATCGTCGTCCGACAGGCCGAAATGGTGACCGATCTCGTGGATCAGCACATGGGTGACGATGTCGCCCAGCGTCTCTTCGTTCTCGGCCCAGTAGTCGAGGATGGCGCGGCGGTAGAGGGTGATGCGGTTCGGGCCTTCGCCGGTCTGCGGGTTCCAGCGCTCGGCGATGCCGCGGCCCTCGAACAGGCCGAGCAGGTCGAACGGCGTCTCCAGCGACAGATCGTCCATGATCTCGTCGGTCGGGAATTCGGCGATCATGATGACGATCTCGCCGGTCAGCTTGCGAAAATCGTCGGGCAGATGTGCGTACGCCTCCAGCGCCAGAAACTCGATCTCCTCGATCGAAGGCGAGAGTTCATCGTGCCAGGTGCGGGTCTTGTAGATGCGGGCCATGCTTTGTCCTTTGATCCGGCATATAGGCTTTCCCTCCGGACTCGGCAAATGGACGGGTACCTGGCCAATTCTTTGCGCCGAATGGCTGCGACCAAAGTCCAAGGTTGGCCTCGCCACCTTTGATCAAGGAATAAATTCCTTCTGACTCCGCTTGACTCTTTCGGCACCCTCTGGAATCTATAAGAACATAACAGGAACAATTATGAGAGAAATTGACCGTCATGGCGACATCAGCCGTGGCGCGGGAGACTGTTTTTGCCCTGCGCCGCCAGATCGCGAAGATCGAGGGAACGCTGCCCGAGCGCCTGGCCGCGCCGGCCGGCGAGCGACCTCGTGCGCGCGCTGACAGCGCTATCGGCGGTGCGCCCGAACCTAATGCCGATGTCACCATCATCCGGCGCGGGCTTGCCGTGGCTTCGCCGAATGCTTTCCTGGCGACCGGCGTCGAGCACCTCGATGCGGCGCTGAGCGGCGGCCTGCCGAAAGCCGCCTTGAGCGAAATCCATGGCCTTGAGACCCGCAATGCCGGGGCCGTCGCCGGCTTTGTACTGTCGCTGGTCAGCCTGATCCTCAAGGGCCAGCCCTTGCCCGTGCTGTGGATCGGCACATCGGAGATTTTTCGCGAGGCCGGCTTTCCCTATGCCAGGGGATTGCAGGGCATGTTCGGTATCGCACCGGAGCAGTTGCTGTTTTCCGAGGCGCCGAAACTCACCGATGCGCTGTGGGTAGCCGAGGAGGCCGCCAAGATGACGGCGCTCGCCGCAATCATTCTCGAGATCCGTGGCAGCCCGCAGCGGCTCGACCTCACCGCGACGCGCCGGCTGCACGCGCGCGCCCAAAACGCCGGCCGGCCGGTGTTCCTGCTGCGCCAGGCCGGCGAAGCCGAGCCGACCGCCGCCCCGGTGCGCCTCATCGTGTCGGCTGCACCAGCGAAATCGCGCCGGACGATCGCCGGGCCGCTTGCCGGCTCGATCGGCCACCCTGCCTTCACCGTCAGCATCGGCAAGAGCCGCACCGCTCTGCCTGGACAATTCACACTGGAGTGGAACCCCGATGAACACGCATTCGAAGAAAGAAAGCCCCGCGAAAAACGGGCAGAGAATTCTGTCGCTGTGGTTCCCGCATCTGGCGGCAGAACGGATCCTGCGCCAGCGCCTGGGACGGTCGTGGCGTTCCCGGCCTTCGGATCATCTGCCGCCATCTCACCCACCGCTCGTGATCAGCCATCGCGACCGCAACGCCCAGCGCATATCGGCCCTCGACGAGCGGGCTGAGGCGCTGCATCTGAAGCCTGGCATGGGCATTGCCGATGCGCGCGCCATGCATCCCTCGATCGACATCGTCGAGGCCGATCCGGACGCCGATCGCCGGCTGCTCGAAGGCCTCGCCGACTGGTGCGATCGCTATACGCCGCTGGTGGCGCTCGACGGTACTGATGGCCTTTATCTCGACGTCACCGGCTGCACGCATCTGTTCGGCGGCGAGCGCGCCATGCTGGACGACATCCTTGCGCGGTTTTTCCAGCAGGGTTTCGATGTCCGCGCCGGGTTGGCCGCGACGCCGGGTGCAGCCTGGGCGGCGGCGCGCTTCTGCGGCAACCGCATCGTTGTCTCCGGCGAGGAGGAAGCGCTGCTCGCCCCCTTGCCGCTGGCGGCACTGCGCATCGAGGCCGATATCCGCGCCAGCTTGGAAAGCGTCGGCCTGCGGACCGCCGGCGCGGTCATGGCAGCGCCGCGCGCGCCGCTCGCCCGTCGCTTCGGCGCGACCTTGCTGTTGCGGCTCGACCAGGCGCTCGGCCGCCTCGACGAGGCGGTATCGCCGCGCCTGCCCGTGGCCCCGCTTTCGGTCGAACGCCACCTGGCCGAGCCGGTCGTGCTGACCGCCGAGATCGAACGGCTGGTGCTCTTGCTGGCGGTGACGCTGAAGGCCGATCTCGAACGCCGCGGCGAAGGCGCAAGGATGCTGGCGCTGCTTTTGTTTCGCGTCGACGGCGCCGTCAGCCGCATCGCTGTCGGTACCTCGCGACCGTTGCGCGAACCCAAGCTTATCCAGCGCCTGTTCCATGAGCGGCTGGCCGCGCTCGAACAGGACATCGATGCCGGCTACGGCTTCGACCTGGTGCGGCTTTCGGTGCTGGCGGCCGCCGGCTTCGACATGCAGCAGGCCGATTTGACCGGCGAGACCGAGGATTACGGCGCCGACATGGCACTCTTTGCCGACCGCATCCGCGCCAGGCTCGGCGACAGTGCGGTGCTGAAACCGGTCGCCCTCGAGAGCCATCTGCCGGAGCGCGCCATTGCCACCATCCCGTTCTCGGAAGCGCCACAACGCAAAACACCGCTCAGGAAGCCGGGCTCGAAAGACGCGCCGCGCGCAACCATCTTCCCGCCGGAACGGCCGATCCGGCTGTTCCGTTCGCCCGAGCCGATCGAGGTGCCGGCCACCGAAATGCCTGAGGGTCCGCCGATGAATTTCCGCTGGCGCCGCGCGCTCTACCGGGTCGCGCGCGCCGAGGGGCCGGAACGCATCGCGCCGGAATGGTGGCGTGAAACGTCAAGCGATCCGCTCACATCGACGCGTGACTATTTCCGGATCGAGGATGCCGACGGCCGCCGCTACTGGCTCTACCGGCAAGGCCTCTATGGCAACCCGCAGGTGCCGCCGCGCTGGTTCATGCATGGGGTCTTCGCATGAACGCGCTGACCGTCATCCCCTATGCGGAATTCGGCATCCAGTCGAACTTCTCCTTCCTGCGCGGCGCCTCCAAGCCGGAGGAGCTGGTGGTGGCGGCCAAATTCCTCGGCTTTTCCTCGATCGGACTGGCAGACCGCAACACGGTGGCCGGCGTCGTGCGCGCCTGGCAGCAGGCCAAGGTCGAGAAGCTCGCCTATCACCCCGGTTGCCGCCTGGTGTTCGGCGACGGCACGCCGGACATTCTCGCCTATCCGCAGAACCGCAAGGGCTGGGGCCATCTCTGCCGCATGCTGACGCAAGCCAATTTGCGCGATGAAAACGAGAAGGGCGCGACCCTTCTCCAGCGCAGCGACCTGCTCGAATGGGGCGACCTGCTGTCGCTGGCGGTGCTGCCGGATCTCTCGGCGAATGCCGACGATCCCCTGGCATTGGTCCGTCAACTGAAAGACCGTTTCGGCGCTAATTTGCGGCTAGGCATGGCGCCGGATTATCGCGGCAATGACCGTTTCCGCATCGAGCAGGCGGCGGGCATGGCGGACATCGCCGGCGTGCCGCTGATGGCGACCAACGACGTGCTTTATCACAGCGCCGAGCGCCGCTCGCTGCAAGATGTGCTCACCGCCATCCGCCTCAATTTGCCGGTCGCCGAGGTCGGGCTGGAGCTGACGGCCAACGCCGAGCGCCATCTGAAGCCGCCGCTGGAAATGGCCCGTCTCTTCCGCCGCCATCCACCGGCGCTGGCCGAGACGCTGCGCTTTGCCGGCGAACTGACCTTCTCGCTCAGCGACCTCCAGTACAATTATCCCGACGAGCCGACGCAATCAGGGCTTGGGCCGCAGGCCGAGCTAGAGCGTCTGGCCAGGGAGGGGGCCGCCACGCGCTATCCGGCGGGCGTCCCCGCTTCCGTCTTGCAGCGCATCAGTGAGGAGCTCGCTCTGATCGAGCGTCTGAATTATGCGCGCTATTTCCTGACCGTTTACGACATCGTCCAGTTCGCCCGCAATGAGGGCATTCTGTGCCAGGGCAGAGGCTCGGCCGCCAACTCGATCGTCTGCTACTGCATCGGCATCACCGAGGTCGGCCCCGAGCGCATCGACACGTTGTTCGAGCGCTTCATTTCCGAGGAGCGCAACGAGCCGCCCGACATCGACGTCGATTTCGAGCATGAGCGGCGTGAGGAGGTGATCCAGTACATCTACTCCAAATACAGCGCCAAGCGCACCGCGCTGGCTGCCGCCGTCATCAGCTATCGCGCCCGCTCGGCGCTGCGCGAGGTGGCCAAGGCCATGGGCCTGTCGGACGATGTCCGCATTGCGCTCTCCAGTTCGATCTGGGGCTGGTCGACCTCGGAGCTCGGCGAGAAGGAGGCGCATGCCGGCGGCCTCGACCGCAACGAGACCTCGACCCGTCACGTGATCGCCCACGCCAACGAGATCATGGGCTTTCCCCGGCATCTGTCGCAGCATGTCGGCGGCTTCGTCATTACCCGCGACCGGCTCGACGAGATCGTCCCCATCGTCAAGACGGCGATGGAGGCGCGCAAGATGGTCGAGTGGGATAAGGACGATCTCGACGCGGTGAAGATCCTGAAGGTGGATATTCTGGCGCTTGGCATGCTGACCTGCCTGAAGCGCGCCTTCACCTTGCTCACCGACCATTATCCGAAGGCCCGGGATGATTACGGCCGACCCTATGTGCTGGCCACCCTGCCGCCGGAAGAGAACGACGTGTACGACATGATCTGCCGCGCCGACACGCTCGGCGTCTTCCAGATCGAATCGCGCGCGCAGATGTCGATGCTGCCGCGTCTACGCCCGCGCGAATTCTACGACCTGGTCATCGAGGTGGCGATCGTGCGGCCCGGCCCGATCCAGGGCGACATGGTGCACCCCTATCTGCGCCGTCGGCAGGGCAAGGAAGCGGCTGAATATCAAAAGCCAGAGCTGGAGGCTATTCTCAAGAAGACACTCGGCGTGCCGCTGTTTCAGGAACAGGCGATGAATATTGCAATCGTCGCCGGTGGTTTCAAACCCGGCGAAGCCGACGAACTACGCCGCGCCATGGCCACCTTCAAGCGCACCGGCACCATCGGCAATTACCGCCAGCGCATGATCGACGGCATGGTCGGCAAGGGATACACCAAGGACTTCGCCGAGCGCTGCTTCAAGCAGATCGAAGGCTTCGGCGAATACGGCTTTCCCGAAAGCCACGCCGCCTCCTTCGCTTTGCTCGTCTATGCCTCCTGCTGGTTCAAGACCTTTTATCCCGACGTGTTCTGCGCCGCGATCCTGAATTCGCAGCCGATGGGGTTTTACCAGCCGGCCCAGCTGGTGCGCGACGCGCGCGACCATGGCGTCGATATCCGCGACGTCGACGTCAATTTTTCCGACTGGGACTGCACCCTGGAGAAAGCCCAATTCGATCCGGGCCGCATCCTGGCGCGCCATGCCGAAATGCGCGGTGTCATCAAGACCCGGTGCGCCGTCCGGCTTGGCTTCCGTCAGATCAAGGGCTTGGCCGAGAAGCGTATGGAAGCTTTCACCGCGCGGCGCGGCGCCGGCTATACAAGCGTCAGGGATGTGTGGCTGCGCTCGGGCCTCGATGTCGGCGAAATCGAAAGACTGGCGCAGGCTGACGCCTTCCGCTCGCTCGGCCTCGACCGTCGTGAAGCCTTGTGGGCGGTGCGCGCGCTGGATGGCAAGAGCGCCGCCGAACGGCTGCCGCTGTTCGACCAGCCGGCGATCCGGCTGCGCGAACTCGAGCCCGAGACAAAACTGCCGACAATGCCGCTCGGCGAGCACGTCATCCACGACTACCGCGCGCTCGGCCTGTCGCTGAAGGCGCATCCGGTCGCCTTCCTGCGCGAGCGGCTCGACCGCGCCGGCGTCATTCCCAATGCCAATCTCGGCTCGGTGCGCGACGGCAGGCGGGTCTCGGTCGCCGGCCTGGTGCTGGTGCGGCAGCGGCCCGGCAAGGGCAATGCGATCTTCCTGACGCTGGAAGACGACAAGGCCGTCGCCAACGTCATTTTCTGGGAGCGGACCTTTACCCGTTTCCGGCCCATCGTCATGGGCGCGCGCTTCGTCAAGGTCACCGGCAAGCTGCAGTCGGAATCCGACGTCATCCACATCGTCGCCGAGAAGATCGAGGATTTGACGCCGTGGCTGACGGTGCTGCTGGAAGAGATGACGCCGGCTGCCCGGCCCGACATTGCCACCCTCTCGGACAAAGCTGAAAGGGTCATGCCCAAGGGGCGGAATTTTCAGTAGGCAAGTGCATGGCGGTCGGGAGCCCTTGACATTAATGCCGGCAAGGGCAGAGGGGGGCGCGAAGGATCGCCAACAGAATGGCTTCTTAGGCTGAGGTCCGTTTGAACCACCCCTGGCCCTTCAGCCCGGCCCACCCAATCGCGGCGGCGACAGCACGTCTTCCGCCGAGATAGTCCGCGCCTCCGAGGGCAGCATGATCGGGATGCCGTCGCGCACGGGATAAGCGAGCTTGGCAAGCCGCGAGATCAACTCGCCGCGCACCGGGTCCCAGGCCAGCGGCCCCTTGGTCAGCGGGCAGGCCAGCAGCTCCAGCAATTTTGGATCGACATTGACCGACTTGCCGTCACGCCCATCCGCAGCCATTGGATCCCCCTTCAGCCATCGGCTCAGCCCTTATTGCAGGCTGGAACCAAAGTCCTCATTCTCGCGCGCCAGCGCCATTTCGGTGATGGCGATCAGCGTCTCCGCGCGGGCTTTCAGGTCGGGCGCCTCCAGCAGCGCCTGTTTCTCGGCCGGTCCGTAGGGCGCCATCATCGACAGCGCATTGACCAGCATGGTGTTCTCGGCGCGGCTGACGCTTTCCCAATCGGCTTCGAGATCGTTGGCCTGCAGATAGGCGCGAAACGCTTTCAACAGCGCCGGCCGGTCGATCTCGCTTGCCGCCTGGTCTTCGGCGAGATCGGTGAGGAACGGCGCCAGCTTGCATTGCCTGAACGGCGTCTTCACCGGCAATTCGCTGGTGATGCGGAAACGGCAGACGCCCTGCAGCGAAATCAGATAGCGGCCATCGCCGCTCTCGGCCATCGAGATGATGCGCCCGGCGCAGCCGACATTGCACAGTTCCGGCTCGCCGTCGGCGCGCAACGCGCCATCGAGGCTGGGCTGGATGATGCCGATCAGCCGCGCGCCGGCGATCGCCTCATCCACCATCTGGAGATAGCGCGGCTCGAAAATATTGAGCGGCATGCGGCCACCGGGCAGAAGCAGCGCACCGGCAAGCGGAAACACCGGGATGGTCGACGGCAGATCCTTGCCGACCCGGTAGTATGCGTTTCCGACCTGCACTTAAGTCCTCCGATCGCTTCGTGGCATGCGACCCACCGCAGCCCGGCATCTTCAGCATCGCCCTAATCTGGCGCAGCCGCCGCCGGCCGCAAGGCCCGACAGCCGTTCCGCCGGTAATTTCGCCGGCAAACGGCTCAGGAAAACAGCAGCGACGACAATTTGCGCCGTGCCGCCAGCGTCGCCTCGTCGGTCATGCCCCAGGCCTCGAACAGTTTCAGCAACTGCGCCCTGGCGCCGTCCTCGTTCCACGTGCGGTCGGCTTTTATAATCGCCAGAAGATTGTCGGCCGCCGCATGGCGCTCGCCCTTGGCGTTCTGGCTCATGGCGAGGTCGAAACGCGCCTGGTGGTCGCCGGGATTGGCGGCCAGTCGCTGCTCGAATTCAGCTGGATTGCCAAGTGCTGCCGCTTCCGCAGCCAGCGTCATCTTGGCACGCAGCGCGGCAAGTGCCGGCGCATTCTTCTTGGCCTCCGGCGCCGTTGCCAGCAGCGCCTCGGCGCCGTCGCTGTCGCCGGCCTCGAACAGAAGCTCGCCCAGCCCGGCAATCGCCTCGATCGTCTCCGGCGCCTGCGCCAGGATGGCGTCGTAAATGTCGGCTGCGGTCTGCGCATCGCCCGCCGCATGCGCTTCCGCCGCCGCGGCCAGTGCTTCGGCGACGGGCGGCGCGCCATTGCCCTTGCCGCCGACCTTGGTAATGAACTCGGCAATCTGGCTCTCGGGGATGGCGCCCATGAAGCCGTCGACAGGCTGGCCGTCCTTGAAGGCGATGACCGCCGGGATCGATTGGATGCCGAGCTGGCCGGCGATCGAGGGATGATCGTCAATGTTCATCTTGACCAGCTTGACCTTGCCGCCGGCGGCCCTGATCGCCTTTTCCAGAAGCGGCGTGAGCTGCTTGCAGGGCCCGCACCACGGCGCCCAGAAATCGACCAGTACCGGCTGTTTGCGCGATTCCTGGATGACGTCAGCGGCGAAAGTGGCGGTCGTGGTGTCCTTGATCAGCTCGCCAGCGGCAGGTGCTGCGCCGGGTGTCGGGCCAAGTGCCGACTTGGCCGGCTCGGCGCCGCCATATTGCACGGAAGTGATGTATTGGCCCGAATTGCCGCCGAATTGGCCGCCAAACGGATTGTTGTTGTCGCTCATGTCGTCGCCCTTCCGGTCGCGCCCAGCGGAGCAGCGCGACGTCCTTAACTAGAGGTCAGTTTTCGCCATCCATGTGGCGATCAAGCCGAGACTTTCAAGATAGCAGCATCATGTCCGGTTGCCTCGACGAATCTGATGAGGTCGGCGGACGCGATCGACGTCGTCGCCTCATTGGTCAGCGGATGCGCGTTGACTGTCGCATGTGCTATCAAATCCTGGTCGAGCACCACTTTGACCCGTCTTTCGGTGTCGTTGATCAGCCCGAACACGGTGACCGCGCCCGGAATGACACCGAGCAGCTCCATCAGCATCTCCGGCTTGCCGAACGACACCCGGCCGGCGGCGCCGATCATCGTGTGGATCTGCTTCAGGTCGACGACCGCCTCCTCGCCGACGCTGACCAGGAAGAAATTGTCCTTCTTGTCCTTGAGAAACAGATTTTTCGTGTGCCCGCCCGGTATCTCGCCGCGCAGCGACTGCGAATCGGCCACCGTATAGAGCGGCGGATGGCGCACGGTCGACACTGATATGCCGAGATCGGCAAGAAAGGCGAAAAGCTCGGCTTCGGTCTTCGGCATTGGTGGTCTTCCCCTGTATCGGCGCGCGACAAAGCCGTTTACGGCCAATGATGCCGCCGAGACAAGACCGTCATGCGGGAAGTCGATGAACCACCCGCGTGGCCGACAAGGTTCCGCCAAGCGATTTGGCGCGACCAAAAAGCCCGTCATTTCCCTGTTGCAATCGCCGCGCTCTTCAGCCATATAGGCCCGGCTTGCGGCCAAAGGGCCGTGTGAGCGGGTGTAGCTCAGGGGTAGAGCACAACCTTGCCAAGGTTGGGGTCGAGCGTTCGAATCGCTTCACCCGCTCCAGTTTCCTCTAGGGGAATCAAGCGATGAAGAGGCGCCTTTCGGGGCGCCTTTTGCTTTTTCCAGACCGGCGATGTAAGCGCGTTGCGGGACACTTGTTCTCCCTCAGAACCAGGCGCGGGTAGTACGGCGTGGCGCATAATCCCTTGGTTTCCAGTTCGGCGAACGGCGGCAGCGCATCCGAAGCGCTTGCTTGGCTGGCGTTGCGGAACGCCGCGTCCGAATGCGGCTCAGGCTCGCGCTTGGTCGACCCGCAGCCCCTGCGCGCACTCCCGGCGGGACGCAAGTGGGCGCATGAGATTGCCAAGGTAATCTTCGATGGCCTCATGGCAGGAAGCCTGTCGGTGCCGGCACAATTGGCTGCCGGATGGGCGAGGTTCGGCAGCGCAACCACCGCATTGATCATCGAACTCGGCAAGGACTGGGACAATCCCGCAGCGGCTCGCCGCGTCCAGTACCAGCTTGAGCAAATGCTTCTCGAACCCGACGATCTTGCCACGCCGCGCAGGCTGGCGCGAACGCTCGGAATTCGCGTCGACGCTCGCAATCCGACCGCGACCGAACTGCCGGAAGGCATCGATCAGATCTATGCCCATCTGATGCTGGATGGCCGGATCGAGGCTGTCGTGCAGTTCGGTGCACTCGGGACGGTGACGAGCGATCATTGGATTGAATTGATCCTGGATGTAGTGCCTGCTGAGCGGCTTGCGGGAGGATCGCCTGGACCGCAAAAGGGCGCCGGCGCGACCACGTCAAACACGCCTGCAGCCGAGGTATCGTTTGCCATGGCGGGAAGCGAGCCCGATCAGGACAGCCACTTCGGCAAACTCGCGCAATTGGCCGCACAGGCGCATGACCTGGTTCGGTCGAGCGCTGAACCGTCAGAGCCTGTTACGCCGCGCCGCGCACGGGTCGCGGACAAGCACGACAAGGATCGCACGGCGTTCTGGAACAGCTATTTCGCGACCGAGGATCCGTGGAACTACGGTTCGTCCTATGAGCAGGAAAAATACGAGCGCCAGCTCGAAATCCTGCCTCCCGGTCCCATCGGGCGGGCGCTCGAGTTGGCCTGCGCGGAGGGCCACTTCACGCGGCAGCTGGCGCCTCGCGTCGGCCATTTGACCGCAACCGACATTTCCGCCATAGCCGTCGAGCGAGCCCGCGCCCGATGCAACAATCAGGCGAATGTCGAGTTCGGCGTACTCGATTTCGCTGCCGACACGCTGCCGGGTGAGATGGATCTGATCTTCTGTTCGGAGGTGCTCTACTATCTGGACGATCTCGCCGAGTTGCGGCGCATCGCCAAGAAATTTGCCGAGGCGTTGGCGCCTGGCGGTAGTTTCATCAGCGCACACGCATTCGTGCTGCGTGACAATGTCGAAAAGACCGGCTTCGACTGGAACACATTCGGTGCCCAGGCGATCTCCGAGACGCTGGCAGCGACCGAAGGCCTGGTGCTCGAGCAATCGATCCAGACCGAGCTCTACCGCATAGACCGCTTCCGCCGCCTATCGCCGGGCGATGTGGCGACGGACCCGGTGATCGATCATGTGCCGATCCGCGCGCCCATCGAAATCGGCGTCGCGCGAAATATCGTCTGGGGTGGGGCGCGAGCCTTGCGCCGCGACGTCGCACGTAACGAGCAGCGCCGGCATATCCCTGTCCTCATGTATCACGGCGTTGCCGATGAAGGTCCGGCCGCGCTCGCTCGCTTTCGGCTCACGCCCGCCGCATTCGCCAGCCAGATGGGATGGCTGCGCGCCAATGGCTTTCACGCCATTGGCTCCGAGCAGCTGGAAGCATCCATCGCCAACCGTCAGCCTTTCGTCGGCCGCCCGGTGCTCATCACCTTCGATGACGGCTTCCAGAACTTCGCCGACCATGCCTGGCCGATCTTGCGCGCCAACGACCTGAACGCGGAAGTGTTCCTGGTGACGGACCTGGTGGGCGAAAGTGCAAAGTGGGACACCGACATCGGTCCGCCGACGCCGCTTATGGGCGCCGGGACGGTGCGACGCCTCGCTGCCGAAGGCGCCTTCTTCGGCAGCCACATGGCGACGCATCGCGCCATCGATGGTCTGTCGAGCGCTGACCTGGCCGCCGAGCTCCTGCGCTCTCGTCTGTTCATCGAACGCTGGACCGGCCGTCCAACCACGGCGTTCGCGGCACCCTTCTCCGTCACCGACCGACGGCTTGGCCGGCTGGCCAGGGAGTGCGGCTATCGAGTAGGCTTCGGCCGCAGGCACGGGCCGGCGGACCTCGATAGCGATCTCATCGACCTTCCGCGCATCGAGATTCGCGGCGACCGCTCGCTCGATGACTTTGTCGCCACTGTGGAGGCCGTGCTCGGATAAACGGTGAACTTGTCAGTTCATTATTGGGCGACTTGCGACACGGCTGACATCAGCTCCTTCGGGTTTGGGGCGCCAAACATGTATCGCCCACCCTCCGGGACCTCCGTGAAGCTCCAGCGGACGATCCCCTGCCGGTCCAGCAGGAACTGACCAACCAGTTGTCCGTGTCCCGTGGCCATCATCTGCTCGTCGGCTTCGGTCAGTTCGTAGTGGTCCTTCTTGTCGAGGATTGCGGCGGCTGTCATCGGATCCATGGGACCGGGCAATTCGCCAGGTATGTCGACCCGCATGTCCTGTGCCGCTGCCATCGCGACCTTGTACGGCCAGTTCGTCTCGTTCTCGGTGAATTCGAGATTGGGCAGTCCAAAAGCACGATGTGAAGCGCGTTCCGGGTCCGACGCCGCAAGCAGGTTCGGCATTGGATGGTAGCGGAAATAGAGCCGCGCCCGTTCGATCGGCGTGTTGACCACCGTCAGGCTCTCCACGCCCTTTTCGCGCAGCTCCGGATCGAGACGCGCCTGAGCGGCGATGTGGCGCCGGCAAAACGCACAATGCAGACCTCGAAACAGGCCGACCAGCACCGGTTTTTGCCCGCGAAAGTCGTCAAGCGCAATCTTGCCTTCCTGGGTAATGGCGTCGAGTATCAGGTTCGGCGCCCGGTCGCCCGGTTGAAGCGGTATCAATCCACTAGGCGCGGACATGTCCAACCCCCTATCCCGGCTAGTCGAGAAAAGGCAGCACCACAAGCGCTTCCGGGTCGAGCCCGTGCTGGGCGCATATACCCTGCGCCAGGGAAAAGTAGCGTTCGGCCTCGGCCAGATTGTCGAGGTCGAGATTAAGCGTTGCGAGTCCATCATAGCACGGAAACAGCAGTTGGGGCTCGCCCGTTTCGCGGGCTACCTCCAGTGCTTCGTGGAACAAGCCGATCGCCAGTTCCGGATGGCCGTTGCACTGGTGGATCTGCCCAAGCACGATCAACGGCACTGGCAGGTGCTCGCGCTGGTCGAGCGCCCGGTCAATCTCGATGGCCTTGTCGGCAGCAGGCACGCCCTCCGTTGGACAGCGATCCGTGAAAGTACAACAAGCTACCGCCAGATTGGCGAGGAGGCGCGCCTGGAAACCCAAATCGCCAATACGGCGCGCCACTTCAAGACCGCGCCGACAGACCTCCATCGCCTTCGCCGGATCGATGGTCGTGTAGAGCACCCCGAGATTGGTGTAGCCGCGGCAGGCCGCGCCCAGCAGACCGGCGGCTTCGGCCAATTCAATGCTGCGCTCAACCTCACGCACGGCTTCATGGTTTCGCCCAAGGCGAGCCAGCGCAACAGCCTTGGTATTAAGTGCCTCGGCGGTCACGAGGGTGGCATCATCGGAGACATGTTCCGTTGTCAGAGAGCGTACGCAATCCAGCGCCGCGTCTGCCCATTTTGCCGCGAGAGTGTGATCTCCGCTGCGGAACGCCTGTCGGCCACGTTCTTGCCAGAGATGCGCCTGCTCGATCGGGGCATCCGCTCCATCGAGGAGCGCTGCCGCTTCAGCGTAGCGCGATTCCGCGTCGTCCCGCTTGCCCACGTCCCAAAACAGCCGACCGATCTTGCGCAAAACGCGCGCCGCCGCGACACGATCGGCTGACTCGCGATAGGCCTGCAGCACCGCCTCGTAGTGGCGGTGTGCAATCTCGCGGCGGCCTGCCGGGCCGCTCAAATCGGCAATGCGCTCTGCAATTGCCAGTTTGAGCGGTGTTTGCCCGATCGCGCCCAACGCAGTCAGTGCTCGCTCGTAGAAACGAAGGGCGTCGTCATTGGCGTATATCATGCGAGCGCGATCTCCCGCCGCCTGCAGGTAATGCGCGCCCCTCTCCCGCTCGGCGCTCTGAGCGAAATGGTGACCGAGCACGGCCAGATCTTCGAACCGTTCCGGCTTGTCGCCGCACAGTTGCTCCAGGGCGGCACCTACCCGGCCGTGGATGTCGGTCCGGCGTTGCAGGAGCAGATTCTGGTAGATCACGTCCTGCAGCAATGTTTGTGTAAAGCGGTAGCTTTGCGACGAGACCGAGCCTGATCCGGCAACTTCCTCGATGATTTCCGCATCGCAAAGCAGTTCGCAGCCCGCTTCCAGTCGGCCGGGGTCGGCTGCCACGGCTTTCAGAAGCGTGGCATCGAAGCGCGGGCCGATTACCGCGGCTTCCTGGGCCAACCGGCGCACCCCTTGCGGCAGCCGGTCGACGCGAGCAAGCAACATTGCCTGGATCGTGGCGGGGATGCCGGTTGCGACTTCGCCTGCCACGGTCCGCCATTGCTGGCCCTCGCGCACCAATACACCGCGATCGATAAGGCCGCGAACGATCTCCTCCAAGAAAAGCGGGTTGCCGCCCGCGCGCTCGAGGATCTGGTCGAGAAGCCCTCTTGCGGCGTTTACCCAGTTATCGCCGAAAAGCGCCGCCACCAGGCGGCGTCCGTCATCGCTGTCGAGCGGCGAAAGCCTGAGCGCTGTGTGGCTGACCCGACTTGAGTCGAGTTGGTCGTTGTCCGACGCCGGACGATGCGTGACCAGCAACATCAGCCGCGTGCGTTCCAGTCTGTCCATCACGAAACGCAGTGCCTCGAGCGAGACGGAGTCGGCCCAGTGCAGGTCTTCGACGACAATCAACAGCGGCGACAACGCAAGCCGCCATTCCATGATTGTGCGGACCGCGTAGAGAATTTGCCGCCGCAGCTGCTCGGGCTCGACATGCTGCAAGGTGGCATGGGGGTCGCCGAGGCCAAGCACATGGTAGAGCAAAGGCATCAGCCGCTTCGCCTCCTCGCCCTGCAGGCCGAGATCGGCAAGCAAGGCTGCGAGCTTGCCCCGCATTTCGTCCCCATTGTCGTTTTGCATCATCCCGGCAGCGCTGCGCACCACTGCACCCAAGGCGCCAAATGATTGTTCACCCAGCGGTGAGCACGTGGCCTGCCGCACGGCGACGTTGCGAAAACGATCCTCGTCGCCGACGCGGGCGACGAACTCCTTCACCAACCGCGACTTCCCGATACCGGCTTCGCCGACGATGCGGACAAGCTGGGCCGAGCCGCCGCACGCCAAGTCAAGGCTCGCCAGCATTCTGTTGAGCTCCGCATCACGACCTATTATGGGCGCACTGAGGCCGAGCGCCTCGAGCCCGCGCGCTGCACGCGGCGCCGCAAGCGGTGCATCCAGTCGGTGGACGAGCACACTGCCAGCCTTGCCGCGAAACACGACATCGCCCAGCGACTCGTACGAGAAGGCATGCCGGGTCAGCCTGTGCGTGAGTTCGCCCACCAGCACCTCACCCGGTGCAGCCAGCGATTGCAGGCGTTGCGCCGTATTCACCGTGTCGCCGGTCACCGAATAGGATTTGGCGGTGCCGATGCCCAATCCGCCAGTAACGACCGGACCCGTGTTTATGCCTATGTGGAGCAGCAGCGGCGAGCCGGAGTGGCGGGTGCTTTCACCGAGCCGCGCCGTCCGGGCGATCATGTCGAGAGCGGCTCGAAGCGCACGTTCCGGATCGTCCTCATGCGCGACCGGCGCACCGAACAAGGCGAGCAGAGCGTCGCCGATGAATTTGTCGACGAAACCACCAAAGCCTTGCACGGCCGCCGTCAATTCCTTGAACAGTTCGTTCTGCAGCGCCTGCATGACCTCGGGGTCGAGCTGCTCGCTGAGTGTCGTGAAGCCGCAGAGATCGGCGAACAGCACCGTTACCGTTCGTCGATCGGCGTCGGAGACGGAATGCGGCCCCTCTTCGCTTTCGATGTTCGGCGACGGAGCTCGAGAGGGCTGCGCAATGGTGCGGCTTGGTGTCGGAGCAGGCCGTTCGGCAGCTTTTGCGGACGCACCGACGCTTGCCCCACATTTAGGACAGAATTCGAAATCAGGTGCGCAGGCGTAGCCGCAACTGGCGCATGGCACGGGCTGGCGGCGGCCACACTTCGGACAGAAGGCGTAACCGCCCTCGATCTCGAAACCGCAGCCCGAGCAGTTCATGGACACCTCACCAGAGCATGATGCCGAAGAGTGTGAAGCGGTTTTCGGACGACATCATGCTCTATCTCTTTGACCTTGGGCCATGACGCGTGATCTCGCCACGCTCGTCACGGCCGGGGTATTCACAAGGATGAACCGATAGTCGTCAACCGGCAAGCGGCAGCGCAAATGGGCATCGGTCTGGGTTCGGCGGTGGAGCACTGCCGATACGGGCGGCCGCGTGGCCGTGATTTGCGAAAATTCCCTCGTCCCGCCGTCTTCCTGCTATGATGGAGATGAGGAGGCGACCCATGAGCGAGAACCGTAAGCTGGCCGCAATCCTGGCTGCAGATGTGGTCGGATACAGCCGGCTCGCGAGCGCGGACGAAGATCGTACCTTGGCGCGGTTGCGGGCACTGCGCAGCGACCTGATCGATCCGATCATTGCAGTGCACCACGGGCGGGTTATCAAGCGTACCGGAGATGGGGCACTGGTTGAGTTTCGCAGTGTGGTCGATGCCGTGCGCTGCGCCGTTGAGATTCAAAACGGTATGGTTGAGCGCAATGCCGGCGTACCGCAGGAGCGCCGCATCGAGTTCAGGATAGGCATCCATCTGGGCGACGTGGTCGAAGAGAGCGATGGCGACCTGATGGGTGACGGCGTCAACATCGCCTCGCGTCTGGAGGGCGTTGCGGCGCCCGGCGCCATCTGCCTGTCCGAGGATGCCTATCGCCAGGTCAAGGCCAGGCTTGACCTCTCGGTCAGCGATCTCGGCAGCACACAGCTCAAGAACATCGCCGAGCCGATCCGGGTGTATTCGCTGCAGGTCGGCGCCGGGGCCAAGGTGGCCGTGACCTCGCAAACCCCGACGAGCCCTCCGGCTGCGGCAGCGCCGCCGAAACTGTCGATCGCCGTGCTGCCGTTCGCCAATATGAGCGGTGATGCCGAACAGGACTACTTCGCCGACGGCATCTCCGAAGACATCATCACGGCGCTGTCCAAACTGTCACAGCTCTTCGTCATCGCTCGCAATTCGTCGTTCATCTTCAAGGGCCAGAACGTCCATGTGCAGGATGTCGGCACGAAGCTCGGCGTGCGCTATGTCCTTGAAGGCAGCGTACGCAAGTCGGGGAACAAGGTACGCATCACCGCGCAGCTCATCGATGCAATCTCAGGCGGCCATCTTTGGGCGGAGCGGTTCGATCGCGATCTGACTGACATATTCGCCGTGCAGGATGACGTGACGCAGCACATCGTCGGTGCGCTGGCGCTCAATCTGACCGAGGATGACCGTCTGCGGCTGGCGCCCGAACACCAGCGCAACCCGGAGGCGTATGACTGTTTCCTGCGGGGCCGGGAGCTGTGGCACCGGCTGACGAAGGACACGAACGTCGCGGCCCGCGAGCTCTTGCAGCGGGCCATCGAACTGGACCCGAAATTTGCCTCTGCCCACGCTTTCCTAGCCCTCACGTACGGGCTCGATTACCTCAACAGGTGGGGTGCGTCGGACTCGATGGCGCAAGCGGAAGAGGCAGCAACGCGAGCGGTAACGCTGGATGACAGCGATCCCTGGGCGCACTGGGCGCTGGCATCGGCCAAGCTTTACACACGGCGGCACGATGAAGCCATCGGCGAGGTCGAGCGCGCGATAGCCCTCAATCCGAACTTCGCCGAAGCGCACGTCGCCCGCGGCGAGGCGCTGTATTATTCGGGTAGACCCGCGGAGGCGCTAGAGAGTTTCGCCCGGGGAAAGACCTTGAATCCATACTTTCCGGATGTGCTTCTGCACTTCCAGGCTTTGACATCGTTTCAACTGGGAAGGTACGAAGAGGCCGTCGACCTCTTGCTGCAACGGCTGGCTCGCAACGCTGTCACCGACGTCTCGCGTGCGCTTCTGGCCGCATGCTACGGCCATCTGGGCCGTTTGGAGGAGGCCCATACGGCATGGCAGGACCTGCTTCGCGTCAATCCCGCCTATTCGCTGGAACACCGTCGCAAGGTCTTGCCTTACAAGAACCCTGCCGATTTCGAACTGATGGTAGAGGGGCTCCGCAAGGCCGGCGTGGTGCAATGACGGGCTAAAGCCCGGCCGGATCAGAGGCCCGAGGCCCGGCCGATCTTGCGCCATCGGGCGTTTTCGCGAACCGGTTTCAGGTCATCGGTCGTCTCGGCAAATGTCCGCAACCGGTATTGCCGCAGCAGGTCCGGGAACAGCGCCCCTTCCGGCAGTCCGGCAAGCTGCTCGCGGACCGAGATCTTTTCATCGATGACCCGCATGCCCCAGGCATTTTCCCGAACCTGCAGCTCGGCGGCCAGATCGCGCTCTTCTGGCGCGTTTTCATCAAGCGCAGCCAGCAGGATCGAGTGGAAAAGCGCGACATAGCCAATCTGTCTCAGGCCGCCCACAACCCGCACGCGCGGCAATATGGCAAGGGCAAGGAACATCAGGAACAAGTCCGGCAAAAGCAGGCCGTCCAGCAGTGCCTGCTGGAGATGCGGCCGCTCGAACGGGATGGAAAGACCATGCGGCCTGTCAGGCTCGATCAGCCGCCCGTTCTCGAGGACGAGCTTGCGCACGCGCTGCTCGCGGATGCCCCAGAAATAGTCCGTGGCATTGGGCAGGAACCTGCCAAATGGGCCCGATGCGGCTTCTTGCAAGGCATGGTCGAGACGCCGGCGCCTTGCGGGCTCGAGGAGCAGCCTGGAAAGAAGGCTGCCTTCATCTTCCAGATGCCGCGACACGACAGTCGCGGCCAGCCTATCATCGATGAAAACCGGCCGAGCCATGCCGGAACGATCCCAATCGGCGACCAGATCCTCGTTGAGTTCTGTCAGCGCATCGGCGGCGGTTGCAAAGACCTTGTCCTGGCTGGCAAGCAGCGTGCCCAGCCAGCTTCTGGCATCCGTCTCATTGCCCACCGTTTCGAGCGCGCGCCCGTTGAGGGCGACGGGACCGGCCGCGCAGGCGCTTTTGCGGCACAGTTTGTGGCGCCCCATGCCAAACAAATTGACCTTGTCGTCGCCGACATCGAGCCATCCCGGCCCCTCCCGGCCGGTTGTCTCCATGGTCATGGTCGTTCCCATGAAGCCGAAAAAAGCCGACAGCCTGTTTTCGACCGCGCCGAGCCAGGCAAGCAGCAGGGCATCGAAGGTGATGCGATCCATCAGAAGCAGGCAGTGCAGGCCGGACTGGATAACCGGTCTGTGGTCGAATTCGTTGAGGGCCTTGCCGATCGCTTCAGGCTGCATGATCGCACCGAGGCGCTGCTGCAGGACGTCGCGCAGGATCGAGCGGGCAGCAATCGACGGGGCCGATCCAGGCCTTGCCACCGGCCGCCACAGATGGCGGGCATAATCGGAAACCGGTGCATTCCAGTTCTGCTCGATGTCACGCACGACCTCCGGGCAGAGCAGCGACAGCACGGCCAAAATGTCCACCGGAGGGGCAAGGGCAGGGACGGTGGTCATCAGAACCGCAGCCGGGCCATGCTCAGGAGGTCGTGGTACTGCCCGTCGGTAAAACCGGCCTTCACATGCCGGCCTTCGACCTCGAAGCCATGGCTTGTGTAGAGACGGATGGCCGGTTCGTTGTCGGCATAGACAGTCAACTCGACCCGCTTAAGGGCGCGCCAATTGTCGGCCACGTCAAGCAGCGCGCCTAGGATGGCAGAGCCGATGCCTCTGCCGACAAAACCATCGTCAAGGCCGATATTGATCTCGCCGATATGCGAGCGGCGCGGCGAACCCTGCGCGACCAGGCTGCCATGGCCGACAACCTTGCCGTCCAGCTCCGCAACGATCCAGGTGGTTTCCGGGCCGGACTTGGCGATGCGCCGCTCCACCTGCTCCACCATCTCGAACGGCATCCTGAGCGTGCCCCAGCGGAACCCCGGCATATTGAAGATAGCGCACAGCGCCTCGGCATCGCTTGGCCGGACGGCCCGGAGCTGCGGCTGGATTTTCTCGGATAAGGAGGTCGTGCTGGTCATGGCTTTTCCGCCTAACGCAATTTCAGGAAAAGTGTGAGCGGTTTTCCGTCCGGAATTGCGTCAGAACAAAGCGACAGAGGCAATATGCCCGGCACGATGCACCGGAGGTCACCTGAAAATCCAGCCGTCTCTGCGACCTATGCCGATTGCGCGGCAAAATGCCGGGGGGCGGCGCAGAGTTTGAGGATACCGCTGATGCCGATCCAGCCGAAAAGGGCGAGCCAGCACAATGTCCCGGCCGCCGTCCAGTCGATCCGGTGCACGGCAGCGTCGGTGATGAAGAGGCCAAGAACAGCAAGCAGGCCAACCAGAAACTGCGCCAGGCCGAGCACCAGCAATTCCTCACGCGGTGCACTTCTCCAGACGAGATAGGTGCCGCCGGCGCCGGCGAGGAAGATGGCGCTGTAGACCTGGGCGTGGAAGGCATCGATCGGCCATGGCCAGAAACCACCGAATGTCAGGGGAAACAGCAACAGGCCGACGCCGTAGGCCCCGAGGATCGTCATTTCCACCGGTAGGTAGGCGCGCCATGCGGGGTTCAAGATCACGCCTTTTGCAGAAGGGCGGGCCCTTGCCCGCCACAGGAACAGCCCGGATACCGCGGCTGACGCAAGATAGACCAGAAACCAGAGCCAGGGGGCTTTGCGCTCGAAGTTGAAATAGCCAAGGTTGATGAACGAAGCCGCCGACACGATGACGGTGAAGATGAAGGCCATGACCAGCACAAGCCTGCCGGGCGACCAGCGATTCCAGACCAGCAGCGCCGCCATCACTGCCATTTCGGCGGTGTAGAAGCCGCCGAGGAAGCGGGCATTGAACGGCGTGACGGCCCAGGGCCAGCGCGGCTTGACCAGCGCGGGCGCGAAAAACAGGCCGGCCCCGACGATCAGGACGATGATGACCCCCGCCGAGAAAAGGCGCAGGGCCGCCGGAAATGGCGGGTTGTCGCGTGTCGGCATGGAGAAAACCCCAGAGATGAATGCCCCATGGGCTATCATAGTTTGGAATTCAACAAATGGAAATTGACCTGTCACCAGGCTTGTCCATTCGAATGGCCGTACGGTCCGTTTCGCAGTATGATGGAGCGTTCGGGTCGAAGATCGGTTCGGCCAACACGCCTAGAGCCGGATGATTTCAGGTCTGTCCGACCTGAAATCTGAATCCGCCTCTAAATCAGGAAATAGAGCATGATGTCGTCCGAAAACCGCTTCGCACTTTTCGGCATCATGCTCTAGCGGCGCAATTTCCGGAGCCTGCACGATGACCGAAGCTCAGGATCTGTTCTCGCTTCTGCGGCAATCGACCGATGTCGATCCGCAGGCAATCGACGCAATCCGGCAAACCATCGCCGAGGGCAAGGACCGCGAACTTTGCCGCATCAATGCGCTGGCCTTCGCCAGCAAGCGTGGCCTCGACGAGGAACGCACCATAAGCGCCTTTCTCCATGCGGCGCGGGTGGGCATCTTCGACATTTCCTGGAATGTTCTGTGCCCCGGCTGTGGCGGCGTGCTCGACACCAACGCCACGCTGAAAACCATGCAGAAGGACGAATACACCTGCGCGCTGTGCTCCCAGGGCTATTCGCCGACCCTCGACGAGATGGTCGAGGTGACATTCACCGTCAGTCCCCGCGTGCGCAGGATTGCCGCCCACAATCCACACGAACTGCCGTTGGTGGAATATTACCGCCAGATCTACTGGGCGTCCGGGGCCGATCTGCCGGACGAGGATCTGGCGGAAAAGATGGAAGCGTTCTCGCTGGAAGATATCGAGCTTGCGCCCGGTGAAAAGGCGGTTCTGCACATCCAGCTTCCGCCTCAATTCATCATCATCTTCGAGCCGGTCACGCATTCGGCCCAGTTCATCGACGCGAAGGGCGAACCGGCAAAAGAGCGGCGAAACCTCTCTCTGGCCTTCGACCGCGACCATGTCCAGAGCCAGACGCTGGAGATGCAACCCGGCCCATTGCGCATTTCGCTGGAAAACAGGACCGACACGCGCGTGCTGCCGACGGTCTTCATCGCCTGCCCGGTATTGCATGATTTCCTGGGCAAGCGCCGGCCCTTCGTGACCGCCAAGCGCCTGCTCACCAACCAGACGTTCCGGGATCTCTATCGCACGGATACGCTCGACATCAACCAGCGCCTGAAGATCACCAGCCTGACCTTCCTGTTCACCGATCTGCGCGGATCGACCGAGCTTTACGAGCGGGTGGGCGATCTTTCAGCCTTCGATCTCGTACGCGAGCACTTCCAGGTTCTGCACGAGATCGTCGCGGCGGAGGCAGGGGCGGTTGTGAAGACGATCGGCGATGCGGTGATGGCGACCTTCGCGACGCCTGACCGTGCGATTGCCGCGGCGCTGCGGATGCGCGACGCCATGCGGGCGCTCAATGACAAAAGCGGGCGCGAGGACCTTCTGCTCAAGATCGGTGTTCATGCCGGCCCCTGCATAGCCGTGTCCATGAACGAGCGGCAGGATTATTTCGGCCAGACGGTCAACATTGCTTCGCGGGTCCAGAACCTCGCCAACGCACAGGCGATCTTCGCCACGCGTGCGGTGGTCGACGATAATCTCACCGCCGATCTGTTGCACAGGAACGCGCTGACGCCCGTGCCGCACGAGGTCTCGCTGCGCGGCATCGAGCGGGAGATTGCGGTTTATACGATCCCCTGAAGAGTTCTCTACCGCTCACACGCGCTTGCAGAGGAAATAACGGTCGGCGGGCTCCGAAGTGGGCGCCGGGAGGTGTTGCAGCAGCGGGTGATCGAGCGGCGTGCCACTGACCGCGAAGCCGCCGACGCGAAGCAGGCTCGCAATCAGATCGGGAAGCCAGGTAGCGGTCACTGCATCGCGATCGTCATAGCCGGTGCCGATGTCGGCATGAACAAGGGCGGCTTCGATGCCAATGAACTTGCGGCCCGTCTCGCGTATTTCGCCGAGCACGAGGTTTTCAGCTTCGGGAATTGAGCTAGTGTGCGCGCCAACTTCGCGGTCGAACACCACGATCCGGCGCCCGGGCAGAAGCTCGCGCAGATGGTGGAATGTCCTGCCATTGCCGAGGCCGAGTTCAAGCACAAGCCCCTCCATCTTCGCCACCTCGGGGCAGATTCGATTGAGAATGTCGCGCTGCGCGGTCATCCTGCTGATGAAATTATCGAGGCGACTCATATGCGATTGTGTGTCCTGAACCAGCAGCCCCGATCGAGGCTTGCTGCATATAAAGGCGAACGACGAACCCTGCAATAACGCAACCGGCCACCGACAAGCGTCATACCGGGTGGAGTGTTCGGCAGGCCGCGCGGTGGAACAGCGATATCACTTGTAGGGGTCTGCGGCGTCCCGCAAGCCGTCGCCGAGGAAGTTGAACGCCATGATGACGAGGATGACCGGCAGCATCGGCAAAAGCAGCCATGGATAGAACGCGATCACGCTGACGCTGCGCGCCTCGGTGAGCAGGATGCCCCAGCTGGTTATCGGCGCCCTCAGGCCGAGCCCGAGGAAGCTCAGCGCCGTTTCGCCTAGGATCATGCCAGGGATGGAGAGCGTCGCCGTCGCGATCAGATGCGACATGAAGCCGGGAATGAGATGCCGCCTGATGATGCGGCTGCTCCCGGCGCCCATCAACTGCGCGGCCAGAACGTAATCCTCCTCGCGCAAGGCCAGAAGCTTTGAACGCACGGCCCGCGCCAGTCCGGTCCAGTCGAGCAGCCCGAGGATGACGGTGATGCCGAAATAGATCAGGATCGGACTCCAGGTTATCGGCATGATCGCCGCCAGGGCCAGCCATAGCGGAATGCTGGGAATCGATTGCAGGACTTCGATTATCCGTTGGACGATCAGGTCGAAGATACCGCCGTGATAGCCGGCCAGCCCGCCGATGACGATGCCGAGCAGGAAGCTGAAACTGATGCCGACGAGGCCGATAGTCAGTGAAATGCGTGCGCCATAGATCATGCGTGAGAGCACGTCGCGCCCCAGCCTGTCGGTGCCGGCCAGAAAGAGTTGGCCGTTCTCGGCAGGACAGACAAAATGCCTGTCACCTTCGATCAGGCCCCAGAACCGATAAGTGTCGCCCTGGCAGAAGAAACGGAGCCGCTGAACTTCGTCGTGGTTCTCGATGTAGTTCCGCTTGAGCGTGTCCATATCCAGCGTCATCTGGCGGCCATAGACGAACGGCCCGACGAACTCGCCATTGTGGAACAGATGCACGTGCTGCGGGGGCGCATAGATGTAGTCCATGTTGCGCGAGTGCAGATTGTAGGGCGCCAGGAACTCGCAGATCAGTATCCCGGAATACAGCACTGCCAGGAATATGCCGGATATAAGCGCAAGCCGGTGTTTGCGGAATTTCCACCACATCAGCCGCAACTGCGATGCCTGAAAGACCTTCGATTGCTCCGGCGTCATCGCCTCGACCGACTGCAGGTCGAAGGGCGCGCCGGAAATGTAGTGTTGCAGTGGAGCACCCGGAGCGGGCAGCGGCGAGTCCTGCTTCATTTGGTGCTGCCACCCTGCAAACGAATTCGTGGATCAAGCAGCGCCAGCGCCAGGTCGGAAATCAGCACGCCGATAACCGTCAGGAAGGCGAGGAACATCAGGAATGACCCTGCCAGATACATATCCTGGCTTTGCAGCGCCTTGATCAGCATCGGCCCGGTCGTTTCCAAAGACAGAACGATAGCCGTGATCTCAGCGCCGGAGATGATGGCCGGCAGGATCGAGCCGATGTCGGAAATGAAGAAGTTGAGTGCCATGCGCAGCGGATATTTGACCAGCGCCTTGAACGGATGAAGGCCTTTGGCGCGCGCCGTCACGACATATTGCTTGTGCAGTTCGTCGAGCAGATTGGCGCGCAGCCGCCGGATCATGCTCGCCGTGCCGCCGGTGCCGATGATCAGGACCGGGATCCAGAGATGGGCGAGGATCGACTTCGCCTTGGCCCAGCTCATCGGCTCGCCGAGATATTGCTGGTCCATGAGATGGCCGATGGAGGTGCCGAACCAGATGTTGGCGAAATACATCAGGATCAGCGCCAGCATGAAATTCGGAATGGCAAGGCCGAGAAGGCCGAAGAAAGTCAGGCCGTAGTCGCCCCAACTGTATTGATGCGTGGCGGAGTACATGCCGATCGGAAAGGCGATGAGCCAGGTGAAGATGATCGTGACGAAGGAAACCAGCACGGTCAGCCACATTCGGTCGCCGACGACGTCGCGAACCGGCAGCTCATATTCGAAGGAATAGCCGAAATCGCCGTGCAGCATCCCGCCCACCCAGTAGAAGTAGCGAATGACCGGCGGCTGGTCGAAACCATATTCCTTGCGCATCATCTGGATGCGGTCGGAATCCACCGCTTCGCCCTGGGCCCGAAGCTCGGCGACATAGCTGTCGAAATAGTCGCCCGGTGGAAGTTCGATGATGGTGAACACCAGCGCCGATATGACCAGCAGCGTTGGAACCATCACAGCGATGCGCCAGACAAGATATCGAAGCACGCTCAGGAGCCTCCAAGCCAGAATGTGTCCGGCATGTAGACACCGAAATAGGAGGTCGGGTCGTAGCCGTAGAGTGCTTTGTCAGGCAGGTTGCGCAGCCGCGAGGATACCAGAATCGGCTGAAGTGTTTCGTTCACCGTACCGATAGAGAACACCTGATCGGTGTAGATCGACAGCATCGAGTTCCAGATTTCGGCGCGCTCGCTGGATTGGGTCGATCCGTTCCAGCGCTTGAGCAAAGCCATCAACTCGACCACTTCAGGAACATCGGGCGCCTCACCCATCTTGCCATGCGACAGATAGTAAGCGCCCCAGAGCGGCCATTGCAGCTGGTCGTCGATGGTGGGGGCCAACTGGTATGGATTCATGTCGGCGGTCGGCACGCCATTGTCGATGCCCGACGACATCGACATCAGGATCTGGCCGCCCAGCGCGCGGCTGCGGAAGATGTCGCGCTGCGAAGTCCGGATGAACAAAGCGATGCCGATCTTGCGCCAGTGATCAGTGATGAGTTCGAGCGCATCAGTTTCCAGCGTGCTTTCGCCGGCCGTTTCCACGATGATCTGCGCCGGGCGTCCATCGGGAAGTAGCCGCAGGCCGTCATCGTCACGGGCCTGAAGGCCGACCTCGTCAAGCAGGGCATTGGCCTGGTCGGGATCGTGGGCGACCCAGGCTTTCGCGAATTCCGGCCGGTAGAGCGGGCTCTCCGGCAAGACCGTGTCGGCGCTTTCCTGCGCCAATCCGTAGAACACGGCCATGTTGATCTCGCGCCGGTCCACAGCGAGCGAAAGGGCGCGGCGCACGCGCACGTCACGCAAAAGGCCACGCCACACCGGGTCGGCACAATTCAGATTGGGCATCAGCGCCAGGCGCGAACCCTGTGTGCGTTTCCACAGATGCATCTTCACCGGGTAGCGCTTCTCCGCGTCCTTCAGGAAGGAGTAATCGCTGAAGTCGATTCCCATGCATTGCAGGTCGCTCTCGCCCGCACCGGTCTTGGCGGAGATGATCGCCGACGAGCTGACATTCATGATGATCCGGTCGACATAGGGCAGTTGCCGGCCGTTCTCGTCTGTTCGATGAAAGAACGGGTTGCGCTCGAAGATGAACTGCTCGGCCGGCGGCTTGGTCCGGTTCTGCCAGGGGTCGAGTGTCGGCAGATCCGGGTTCTCCGGGCGATACTGCCGCGACATGCGGATGTGCAGGAGCGTCCATTTTGCGGTCCGGTTCTCCTTCATCAGGCCGGCGAGCCGGAATGGATCCTGATATTTCTTGTGGAACTGCTTGAGATAGGCGGCCGGCAAAACAAGCGGTGTCGGCGAAGCAGCGGCAAGCTTGGGCAGGAAGTCGGGATTGGGCGCATCCCAACTGTAGCGCACCGTCAACGGATCGACGATCTCGAAACGTGGCGGCTTGCCGTCCGCCAGCAGGGCAGGGGCGAGCCCGCCCTGCGAAAGCTCCTCGTTCAGCCACACATCTTCCCAGCAATAACGAAAATCCTCCGGCGTCAGCAGGCTGCCGTCTGACCATTTATGGCCTTCCCGAATCTTGAACGTGAAGACGCGATCATCCTTTACGTCGAAGCTTTCGAGAATGTCGGCTTGAAAGTTAAGCTTTTCGTCATAGCCGACCAGCCGGGAATACCCGTAGATCGTCATCATCCGGATATCTTTCTGGCTGCCGATGATCGTACGCAGCGTGCCGCCATACTGGCCGGGCTGCCGGCCCATCGCGGCGAGGTTCAACGCGCGCGGGCTTTTGGGCAGGCGCTCCGCGAGTGGCGGCAGAGCCCTGGCTTTCAGCTGCGGCTGAAGAAAATCCGGCTCCAGATCGCCGGCGCGCGCCGTGCCCGGCAGAAATGCCGAAGCCATGAGACCAAGGACAGTGCGGCGGCTGATCAATGGCGTAACTCGCTGACATCGGCCGAACGTCGGGCCAGCACGAGATGGCCGCCGCCGAGATCGAGCGGCGACAGCATATCCTCTTCGCCCTCGTCGCGGAATTGCGGGCCCCATGCGCTGGTGTCGGAAGCGCCGCCGAGCTTCAGCGTCTTGAAATCCATCGGCCGGTCGAGATCGGGGAAGGGGACTGCGGCGAGCAGTGAGCGCGTGTAGGGGTGGATCGGTTTCCTGAGCAGAATTTCGCGCGGTGCAAGCTCGACGATACGCCCGCCGCACATCACCGCGATGCGGTCCGCCATGTAGTCCACCACCGCCAGATTGTGGGATATGAACAGGTAGGTCAGGCCCAGTTCCTTCTGCAGGTCCTTCAGAAGGTTCAGGATCTGCGCCTGCACGGAGACATCGAGCGCCGAAACCGGCTCGTCGCAGATCAGCAGTTCAGGCCCCAGCGCCAACGCGCGCGCGATGCCGATACGCTGACGCTGCCCGCCGGAGAAGCTGTGGGGATAACGCTGGATGAAGCGCGGATCGAGCCCGATTGCCTGCATCAGGCTCTTGACCGTGGCTAGCCGGGACGCGGCATTGCCACGTTGATGGATTTCCAGCGGCTCGCTCAAGATGTTTTCCACGGTCATGCGAGGCGAAAGCGACGAGACCGGATCCTGGAAAACCATCTGGAGTTTCGCCCGCAGCAAGCGCAGGGCGTCTCCCTCGGCTTCCAGGACGTCGATCGGTCCGTCGCGGCCGTTGAAGATCACGGAGCCGCCGGTAGGGGTGACGGCCCGCATCAGGATCTTGCTGACGGTGGTTTTGCCGCAGCCGCTTTCGCCAACCAGGCCCAGGCACTCACCTCGCCTGATGTCGAAGCTGACGCCGTCCACGGCGCGAACAGAGGTCTGATGGCTCCCGCTGAACCATCCGGAGTTGCGGATGGTGTAGACCTTTTTCAGATCCCTGACCGACAGCAGAATGTCGTCCGGCCCCTTCGCTTCCGGCGCCGTCTGCTTGCCCAGCAGGGTCCCGACATTCACCGGCACCTCGCGGAGCGCCTTCAGCCTTTCGCCAGGCTTCAGGTCGAAATGCGGGACGGCTGCCATGAGGCCCTTCAGGTAAGGGTGGCCTGGCCGGCGGAATATTGCCTCCACAGGGCCCGCTTCCATGATCTCGCCATGGTACATGACCACCACCTCGTCGGCGACATTGGCAACCACCCCGAGGTCGTGCGTGATCAGCAGCATTGCCATGTTGAGCTTGGTCTGAAGCCCGCGCAGCAATTGCAGGATTTGCGCCTGGATGGTGACGTCCAACGCCGTCGTCGGCTCATCGGCGATCAACAGAGCGGGCCGGCAGATAAGCGCCATGGCGATCATGGCGCGTTGCCGCAATCCTCCCGAAAGTTCGAACGGATACATGTCGTAGGCGCGCTTGGGATTGGGGAACCCGACGAGGCCGAGCATTTCCTCGGTCCGTGCCTTGCGCTCCGTCCGATCCATGTGCGTATGAATCTGCAGGGATTCGCTGACCTGGTTGCCGATCGTGTGCAGCGGCGACAGCGATGTCATCGGCTCCTGAAAGATCTTGCCGATGCGGCTGCCTCTCAACGCCCGGATTTCGGGTCCGTCGCGCGGCATCTGCAGGATATCCTGCGTCGTGCCGGGCTTTTTGGGATCGGAAAACAGGATACGGCCGCGAACATGGGCCGTGTTCGGCAAGATGCCCATCACGGCCTGGCTGAGAACCGATTTTCCGGAACCGGACTCACCGACAAGTGCGGTGACCTTGCCGGGCAGGACGCGAAGATTTGCCCGCCTGACGGCATGCAACGGTCCCCCGACAATGGCAAAAGAGATGCCAACATCCTCGATCCGCAGCAGATCAACGCCTGCATCCATTCCCACACCAGCCCCAATCTGGCGCCTCCCGACCGGCCCCAAAAAAGCAAGACTAGCGCATTGTCAGCGCAGAGCAACTTGGATTCGAAACGAATTCCCCGGCGACCGGCGGCCGGACAGCATACCAGGGCGTCCAGATCGGATGGTGGTGACTACTGGAGCTTCCTCCGGTCGCCCGCCGACAGCCGCGCGGCATCGCGATGAAGCAGCATGACCTGCTCGGCGTCCGATATCCGATCGTGAAACGGCTGCAGCGCAGCGTCTTCATCGAGTGCGAGAGCACCCGACAGATCGGGTGAAAGCACCGTCAGCTTCTGCTTGCTGCCCGCCAGTTCCTCCTCGCCGAGCGTCAGCCAACTGTTGGCCCCGCAATAGCCGGCGAAGTCCTTGCTGGCGAGAACGCTGTGCGGATATTTCTTGGTCAGGGTCTGGAGACGCTGGACCTCGTTTACAGCCGAGCCGAAGACCGAGAATGTGAGTCGGTCGGTAAGCCCGACATTGCCGAACATCACATTGCCGACATGCAGGCCGATACCAAATTTTATGTCGCCCAGTCCTTGCTCTTTTCTGCGCAGATTGAGCTCCATCATGCGCATGCTGGCCTTGTGCGCAGCCGCAAGAGCAGCCTGGCAGGCGATCTCTGACTGCGCGCGGTGCCTTTCGCAGGGGTAGACGGCAATGAATCCATCCCCCAGGAAACTCATGATCTGCCCGCCTTTGCGATTGAATGGTGCTGCGATGGCATCGAAAAACTGGTTCAGCGTATCGATATAGACTTCGCGGCCGGAGGTTTCGGCGAGCCTTGTCGACCCGCGCATATCGCCCATCACCAGCGCGGCCCGGATTGTGTCGCCCTCGCCGCGCTTGATCTGGCCGTCCAGCACGCGCCTGCCGGCGTCACCGCCGAGATACGTGGTCATCATGTTGTCGGCGAGCTTGGTGAGCACCGCCATCTTGCTTGCTATGGCGAGATGGTTCTGGATCCGCAGCAGCGCCGAAATCATGCTGTCGCTGAAGCCTGAAGCACTGTCGGTGGACCAGGACCCCAACATGCCCTGACTTGTATCGCCATTGAAGGGATGGACGAAAGCCATGTAATCGGTGACGCCCATAAGCCTGAGCTCATCGAAAACAGGAAACTCCGACCGCACCGACGGGTCGAGCCGGCGCCGCAGATGGTCGAGCTTGTTGCTGAGCAGATGGTAGTATGGGCTGGTTAGGAATCTGTCGGAATGGACGCCGTTCTCACTCCGGAAGCCTTCCACTTCCAGGCCTTGGCCGCGAATCCAGGTGAAACCGAGCGCGTCATAAAGCGGATGCAGCATCGAAAAGCTCAAATGCACCCGCTTCAGCGGCAGGCCGGCAGCAGCCAGCCGTTCACAAAAACCCTTGACCAATGTTTCCAGGTCGTCGCCCGCCAGCGCCGATTGGGTCAGCCAATCGGCAACCTTATCCATGAGAATGTTGGAAATTTCTGCTTGCGCTGTGCTCATGCTATCTCGAAACCCGTCGAAGACGAGCCATCTCCTTTGATCCGCAAAATTCTCGAAGTCAATGAAGCCGGCTTCGGGGGCAGAAGCCGGCGAAGAATATCCCGAATGACTGTCCTTGCAGGAAGCAAGCAGACGTCGACCGCACAAATCACCTGCAACACTATGTGGCGAGGCTGCCGGCGAAGTGCAATCCCGATCCTGACATCGCGCAAATAATTGGTCGGCTCAGGCACCGTTGGGCTCGCCGGGTCCCAAGAACCATGGCCGCGGCGCATTGCGGAAAATCGATTCCCCAAGCCGTCATCAGACCGGCGCCTTCGCCTTCAGGCTTGCGGCAGCCATTGCATAGCCGCCGGCGGCGCCATCGATGAAGTGAACATGATCGCGCTGCAGCGGCGAGATGACGAGGCATGTCATCAAGGCCGACTTCTGGCGGTGCAGGCCATAGTTGCAGATGCCGGCCTCTTCCGCTTGTTTCAGCCGGTTCTCGATCCGCTGCAACACATCCGCGTCGACGTCGATGGTCATCTTCAAGCCGTCGTCGAACTTGCGGAAATCCGAATTGCTGGCCACCTCGCGCTTGTAGACCTTCGGATCGAAACCGCCGATCGTCCAGCCCAATTTGTCGGTGACGGCCGTAAGCGTCATCAGGAAGATCACCCACAGCTTGGCCAGCCACCGCCGCCCCGGCGGCGCCGTGGCCCGTGCCTCGACATCGAGACCGGCGGGCAAGAGACTATAGGCCGGACCGTCCACCGGCACCGGGTGGCCATCGCGCTCCTGCCTGCCGGCAAGGGTGATGATGTCGGAAGCCAGAAACTGGAAACCACGCAAGTCGCGCGATGCCCCGGGCACGGCTATGATCGAGACAATTTCGCCATGCCGGGCTTCGATCGGGTTCCAGCGGCAGGAGAGGCCGGTCAGATCCGGCCGCGCGCCGGCCGGGGCGGGGTCGACGCGGTAGCGCCCGGCTTTCATTTCGGCTTCCGCCCAACTGCCGCCGCCGCCGGCGAACATGGCATAGAAGGCTGCTTCAGAGGCCTGGAACCTCGCCACGCGAACGTCGAGGCCTTGCGCTCTTATGTCCTTTATCGGCACGATTGCGGCACGCAAGGTCAGGTCCAGTTCGTCCGCCACCCATCTCTGGACAGAAGCCAGCGCGTTACGGGCGATCTCCAGCGCCGAGCCGGGAAACGCCACGAGCGCGCCGTCGCCGCCGAAGACGAAGGGAAGATCTTGCCGGCCCAGTGCATTGAGCAGCGCCGAAATGACGCTGGCGCCGGCCATATTGACGGTTTTGTAGCGCCCGGCTTCGATCGCCTTGGTCGAGCCGACGATGTCGGCGGTGGCCAGCGCCCAGCCATCGGGGAGAGGCCGATAGTTGTCGATATCGGCAACGCTTTCGAACTTTGCGAAGACCGGCAAAGAAGCGACGAACGGGTCGGACGCGACAGCTGTTTCCATAAGCATCAGATAGCACATTCCAACGCTTGAAGGTGAAGTCGATCATGCCTCGAAATTGACTTGGGCAGGCTTTGCGATGATAGGATCGCGCGATGCGAATTGCCTTCTACGCCCCGCTGAAGTCGCCCAATCATCCCGTTGTCTCCGGCGACCGCCAGATGGCACGGATGCTGGTCCAGGCGCTGCAGCATGGCGGGCATAGCGTCGAACTGGCATCGGAGTTGCGCTTCTATCTACGCCAGCCGGAACCGAAAAGTTTCGATGCGCTCATGATCGAGGCCCGGGACGAAGCCGCGCGACTGACAAGGCTTTGGGACCGCGACGGCAAGCCCGATCTCTGGTTCTCCTATCATCCCTACTACAAGGCGCCCGACCTGATCGGGCCCGAGCTGGCGTTGGCCTTTGCCGTCCCCTATGTGACGGCCGAAGCCTCCTATTCCGAACGGCGCAACGCCGGTTCGTGGGCCGATAGCCAGGCATTGGTGGCGCGAGCCATAGAGCAGGCGGCGCTGAACATCTGCTTCACGCAAAGGGATCGCCAGGGGCTGGCGGATGCTGTTCCCCACGCCGCTCTCGGTATGCTTTCACCCTTCATCGACACATCGGCATTCTACGAAATGCCGGTACTGGATTATCCGACGCGCCTCGTGACCGTCGCCATGATGCGCCCGGGCGACAAGGTCTTGAGCTATCGCATGCTGGCGCAGGCGCTCGGGTTGATCGGCCACCTCCCCTGGACGCTGTCGGTCGTCGGGGACGGACCTGCCCGTGACGAGGTAAAGGCGCAATTCGCCGGCTTGCCCGCCGACCGTATCGAATGGCTTGGCGCGATTGAGCCGGTCGCCGTGCCGGATGTCCTCTATCGCGGGGGAATCTACGTCTGGCCGGGTTACGGCGAGGCCTATGGCATTGCCTATCTTGAAGCACAGGCCGCCGGCCTTCCGGTGGTGGCTCAGGACGTTGCCGGCGTGCCGGAGGTCGTGCGGCATGGCCAGACCGGGTTTCTCACCCCGCCAGGCGATGTAGCGGCGTTCGCTTCCGCAATTGCAAGGCTTCTGGCCAACAATGACGAAAGAACCATCATGGCTGCAGAGGCCAGACGTTTCGTTCTCGAAGAACGCTCTCTCGGTGCTGCAAAGGCCCGTCTGGCGGAACTTCTCAAGATGATCCCGTTGTCATGACATCCGACCCGATTTGGCAGCCCCTGGTGGACGAGCTGGCGCACCGGCAACGGGCGGGCCGCAAGGCAGAGTTCTGGCTGCGCGACGATGACGCCGTGGATCCTACGCCGGCGCTCGATCGGTTGCTCGACCTCACCGGTGACTTCGCGGTTCCGGTCACTCTGGCCGTCATTCCGGCCCAGACCGACGGGAAGCTTGTCGTCCGGCTTGACGCCGCGCCGCATGCCACGGTCGCCATTCATGGCTGGGCGCACCGAAATCATGCGCCCGAGGGTCAAAAAAAGCAGGAGCTCGGCGCGCATCGGCCACGCGAGGTGGTGCTGGATGAGCTGGCCGGCGGGCTGTCGCGTGTAACCGGCCTGCACGGCGCACGTGCGGTTCCGATGCTGGTGCCGCCCTGGAACCGGATCGACGCCGGCCTGGTACCCGACCTCGGATCGATAGGATTTGCGGCATTGTCGGTGTTCGGGCCGCCAAGGCCGGCTTCCTTGGCGGTCATCAACAGCAATGTCGACATCATGGATTGGCATGGCACGCGCGGCTGCCGCGATCATGGTCTGTTGGTTCAGGCCATCGTCGCGCAATTGCAGCGTGCATTCGACGGCGGCGAACCGGTCGGCCTGCTCACCCACCATCTCGTCCATGATGAATCGGCATGGCTTTTCCTCGAACGGCTGTTCACGATCACCGCGCGGACCGAAGCCTGCGCATGGCTTCCGATCAGCACATTGACCGAACGCAGCGCCGGAAAATAGCTCAGCGCTTTTTGTTCACTGAAGTTGGGAATGTGAGCGTCTGGCCATCCCGCGCCGCAAAAGCGCCGGCAAACCTGTCCTTGGCCAGTTTCTCCATCTCGTCCAGCTCATCGTCGGTGCGTGCCGGATCGTGGTGAAACAGCGCAAGCCCGCGCGCGCCGGCCGCCTCGCAGAGCTTGACGCCCTGTTGCCATGTCGAGTGCCCGTTGCCGCGGTAGCGCTCCATTTCCTCCTCGGTGTAGGTGCAGTCGTAAATGACGAGGTCGGCATCTCTGATCAGGCCGAGCACCGCCTGGTCGAGTTTGCCCGGCTCGTGCTCGGTGTCTGTGATGACCGCCACGACGCGGCCCCCCCATTCGACCCGGTAGCCGATGCAGCCGCCCGGATGGGTAAGACTACCGGTTCGTACAACAACTCCTTCGCGTGGCCGAAGCAGGTCTCCGGATGCGAAATCGCGGCAGTCGAGGCTCGCCTTGCAGACACCGAGTGTCACCGGAAACCATGGCGGCCGAATGAATTCATCGACCATCTGCCGCGTCGTCATGCGTCCAGCCAGATGCCCGGACCAAAGCGTAACTTTGATGCCTCGTTCATAAATAGGCTTGAAAGCCGGCAGCCCGATGATGTGATCGTAATGGCAATGGGTGAAAAACAGGTCGAAATCGGTGACGCCCGCCGCCCGAAGCGTCCTGCCGGCAGGCCGCAAGCCGGAGCCCGCGTCGAACAGAAGCGTATGCTTGCCGCATTGCATCTCGATGCAGATCGTGTTGCCGCCATAGCGAGCAAATTCTGGCCCCGACACCGCAATGCTGCCGCGCACGCCCCAAAACCTGACAAGGAAGAAATCGTCGTCCATGCACCCTTTCGCCCATCGTAGCCAACCAACTGCTGCCAGAGTCGTTCCAGGAAAGGTGTGACACGGTTCCGGAAACTGCATCAAAACAAAGAAACAGAGCGGCTCGCCGCTTCAGTGCAACTGTGAATCGCTCTCGGCCGTTCGTGCGTCGATCAGGTCCGCGGTCGTACTGCTTAGCCTATCGGCAAGAACCCGCAATATCTCGATGGTCATTTCGGGAAACTCCTTCATAAGCCTCAGGAAATGGTCCTTGCGGATTCTCAAGGCCTCCAGCTCACTTGCCGCTTTGACGGTGGCAGTACGGGAGCTGTTGCACAATATGGCAATCTCGCCAACGATCGAATTTGGCAGCAATTCAGCAACTTTGATCGGCCCATTGTCGGAATCGACCAGAATATCCGCGCTGCCCGAAAGGATGACATAGGCGGCGTCTGCCTCGTCGCCCTGCCGGAAAAGAATCTGGCCGGCACTGTAGTTCACGCGATCGGACGTGAACGCGAGCAGCTTGAGCTTTGTCGGCTCGATGCCAGAGAACAAGGGAACGCGTTGCAGCATTCCAACTTCATCCTTGAGCAGCATTGTCGCAAACCTTCCTGAATTCGCGTTTGCCAGACTATGACACAAGTTCCTTGAAGATACCGTTTCCCGCCAAGAGTGTCTCGTGTGTTCCGTCTTCCACCAATTGGCCTGAGTCAAAGACCACAACCCGATCGAACATCGCCGCCATTGCCGGATTCGTCACCACCCACACAATTGCCGGCGAATGGCCGTCGCGTCTGGCTTCGTCGAGCACATTCCGCAACACCTTGTCCTGCACGCGCTGGTCGAGCGCCGACAGCGGCCGATTGAGAATGAGGAAATCGGGACGCTTGAGCAAGGCGCGGGCAACATCGAGCTTCTGTCGCTGTCCGCCGGTCAGCCGCCTGCCGGCGGCGCCGACGTTGAAGTCCAGGCCGACATCCAGAAGCTCGGCATAAAGCCCCAGTTCGTCAAGAATATCATAGACGATGGAGCGAATGCGGTCCGGCGCGTCGGGATGGTTGTTGCCGACACGCCCGAACAGGACGTTGTCCATGACGGTGGCCGCGGCGATGTATTTGTCAGGGTCAAACCGTTCGACAGCTTTCTCCAGCTCGGCCGGCAGGTTTCCATAGAACTGGTTGCGTGCAGCGATGATCTTGCTCATCAGCTCGTCGGTCAAGAGGCCGAAGCGATGCCGGGGCTCGATATAGGCAAAGCTCAACGTGACCATCATGGCGCGGTCGTTCTCCGAAACCGCATCGTAGGGGCGATTCTTGAGCCGTTGCAGCAAGGTTTCGTAGGCGGGTATCTCCTCGGCGCTCATGAAGGCGAGCTGCTGGAAGAACTGGTGTTCGGGCGGCAGGTCGGCAAACAGCTCGATCGCCTGTTCGGCGATCTCCATGCCCATTTCGTAGAGCGTGCGGTCGAGGCCGGCTTGCTTCAGCACGGAAGCAAAATAGGGATTGGACGCCAGTGCCTTGTGAGCCAGTTCGGGGCCGGCCGCGGCGCCGAAGAGCAGGTTCTGGCCGATCGTCGCTTCCTTGTTGTAGGCGCCCGGTTCAAAAGGAACCACCAGCGCGCTCAGGCCTTCTTCCTCCAACCGGGTTCGCAGCGCCGCACGCAATTCGACGATCCGCTCGGCAAGCTTCGTGTGGCGCTTGAGGTCGGCCGAAGAGCGCAAGCCAAGATCCAGAATGTCGCGCGACAGAAGAACCGCGTCGAGCACCCGGCGCACGGCTTCGAAGAGGTCGTGCGGGCCGGTGGCGCCGGCGGAGGCATAGTTGATCCAGTCGCTGCGGATATCGAGATCCGGATTGCCCGACCGGCGCGCCTCGTCGATATTCCAACGGTGCTGGTCCGCCGCTGCGCCGTCATATGTCACCGATGTCAGCGGCGCATGCTTCAAACCGTAGAGCAAATTGTCGCGCAGGCTTGCCTGGAACAGGAAAACATCCGACGAAGCGTAGGACATGCGCCGGCCGGTCACGGCTTCGGGGAGATCAAGCAAGTCATCGGAGCCCGAAACGATCCTTCCGCTGTCCGGCCAGGTCAGCCGCGCAAAGGCTTCCGCAAGCGCCTCCGCTCCCCCTGTTGCGGTGCTGACCAGAGCCACCGTCTCACCCGGCTTGACCTCGAGCGAGATGCGATTGAGGAGCATTGCGCCGCCATCGTCTGCTATCGACAGGCTGACCGCCGACAGCGGCTTGGTCATCGGATCGGGATCGTCGACCGTCAGTGCTCCGATTTCCGGCGCGATGATATTCTCGACGGTGAACTGTTCGACGACCTGCTGATATTTGACCTGGACATCCTGCCGGTCCTGATCCCAGTCGATCAGTTCCTTCATCGGTCCGGGCAAGTCCTTGTAAGCGCCGATCACGGCCACGAGCTGGCCGACATCCAACCTCCCCTGGATGACCAGATAGCCACCGATCATGTAAAACAGAAAGGGCGTGAGCTGCGCGAGAAAATTGTTGAGGAACTTTACCATGAATTTCCATTGGTAAAGATCGAAGCGGATTTTGAAGATGAGCCCGAGCCGGGCTGCTATGTCGGCGCGCTCGTAGTTCGACGTATCGTGGACGTGAACCGCGCCGATGCCGTCGACGATTTCGCCAACCCGGCCTGAAAGCGCGCGCGCCGTCAACTGCCGCTGGCGCCCGAGCACGAGCAGCCGCCGCCGCATTCGCGGGATAAGCACGATCTGGATCGCCACGATCACGACCGCTATCATTCCGAGCCAGACGTTCTGGACCATGATGAACAGCATGGCCGTCAGCGCCTGGCCGCCGAGCAGCACCGGCTGCAGGAAGGCATCGCCAATGAAGCCGCCCAGCGGCTCCACCTCGTCCTTCACCATGGTCGCCACTTCGGCGGATTTCACCCGCTTGAAGTAAACCGGCGGAAACCGCAGCACACGATCGACCAGATCGAAACGAATACGCCGCAGCATGCGTTCGCCGAGCCGGCCCTTGTAAGTGTTGATGTAGAGCTTGAACAAGCCGTTGATGACGACCAGCAAGAGGAACACAAGGCTGAGCGCAAGCAGGGTCGAGGTGCGGTCCAGTTGAAAACCGGAGAAGAACTGGACCTCGCCGATGAACGGCAGGTTATAGTGCAACCGCATGAATGGCAGGGTCGCGCCCGGTTGCTCGAACCCCTTGCCCTGGATCGGGCCGTTGACGATCAGCTTCGGCAGGTCGAACGACATGAAATACGGGACCATCGAAAGCACGACGATCATCAATATCCAGAGCTGCTGCTTCCTGGTGTGCGTCCAGATATAGCGGGCTAGGCTGGTTTCCATATGCGATTGTCAGTTTGAAGGATGCGGAATGTAAAGGCACCTGCTGGCAAATGGTGTATCGGCCATGTCTTCGCCGCCAACGACGAGCTCAAAGCGGCAGCTGCGCGCCAGGCGGATGGGCGCCGATGGTCCGGACAAATGCAATCGGCCTCCTCCGGTCAATGGCGAAACGGGTTGCGGCACAGTCGCGTCCGCAAGTCGAACAGGCTTGCAAGAGGCAAGATTGCGTTGTGTCGCCCGAAATCCCAACATAGAAGACGAATATGATGGATGTCACGCAACCACGCAATGCCGGCATGGGTGGGCATGAGCAAGCCCTGGACCTCACGCGGGGAATTGCCGCCTATGTCGACCACCCTCTCGTGGCCGGGCTGGCGCGCGTCATCGCCAAGCATCCGCAGGCCGATATCGCCAATGCCTTCAACCACAAGCAGGTCGCCTGCAAGATGTGGGCGCTCGACAGGCTGTTCGAAAGCTGCGGCGGCCGGTTCGAGCGCATATGGGTTCTGGGTGGATGGTACGGCGTATTGCCGGCGATGCTTTTCAATGACGCCCGCTTCGACATCGGGGCGATCGACAGCATCGACATCGATCCCGAAGTCGGCGCGGTCGCCCGGACACTCAACCGGCAAGCCGGCGAGCGGTTTCAAGCGCTGACGGCAGATATGTACGCACTCGACTATGGCGCCGGCCGACCCGACCTGGTGGTCAATACGAGCTGCGAACACATAGCCGATCTCAGCGCCTGGCTTGCCCTGCTTCCGCGGGGTACGAACGTGCTGCTGCAGTCGAACGACTATTTCAGCGAGCCGACGCACATCAACTGCGTGGCGTCACTTGCAGCCTTCGAAGCAATGGCGGCGCTGCGGCAGATCAGGTTCTCCGGCGAATTGCCGACAAAAAATTATACACGCTTCATGCTGATTGGAACTGTTTGAAGCGCTCGCGCAGGATTTGCGCCGAGCGCCGCGCCCCTTCCAGATCGAGACGATGCGAGGCTGGCGGCGGTCCCGCAAGCGCCTGCTCGATCGCATGCGCCAGACCTTCAGGCGTCAGGTCCTGTTCCGTCAGCACCGTTGCAAGACCGAGCTCTTCGAGCATCAGAGCGCGACGCGTCTGCTCGGTTTCCCCGCCGGCTGCAAATGGAACGAGCAGCGAGCGACACCCCGCGCGCATGACATCGCAGACCGTGTTGTAACCCGCCTGCGAGACCGACAGGCGGGCGCCGGTCAGCAGGCTGGCGAAATCCTCGCGGAACCGGAAGATGGACAGGCGTGGGGAGGCATCGCGTGAAATCGCGTCAAACTCGTCCTTCGGCAGGTTTGGGCCGGTGATCAAACACCATGTCCAGGCGTTGTCGGCATTTCGCGCCGCCGCGACGGTGGATCTGACAAGGCTCTTTCCGGCCGCCCCGCCGCCAACCGACACCAGAACGTCGAAGCGCTCTGAGGCCGCTTGCGCCGGCGGCGCAGCAACGAGCCCGGTGTAGGCGACCTCGGCCCTGATCGCCCCAGCCAGCGGAAATGTCTTGTCGATGGTTGCGAAAGCCGGATCGCCATGGACCATGACAAGATCGAAATGCCTGTTGACGAGATCGACCGTTTCTTCGTTTCGGCTCGGCTTCACGCGCTCCTGAAGGATGTCGCGGACGGACGCCGCCAGCAGCGGTCTGGGCGATGTCGCTTCGATGGCCTCGATCAGTGGCAAGAGTTCGAAACGCATCTGCCGGCGTCCAAAGGGAAACGCCTCGATAATGACGATGTCGGGCCTGTAATCCCGGAAAGCCTGCAGCAGCATCTCTGAGCGCCGCCTCTTGAAATCATCGTCGATGGCTTTGCCCTGCAGGTCGACAAGTCCGGAAAATCCTTCGTCACCGGAGGTGACAGGCGGCAGGGTCACGGATTTTACACCCGATCCCGGAAATCCCGCGATCGGCGCTCCGCCGGTCACGACGGTGACGTCGAACCCGTCATCGACCAGAGCCGCCGCAATGCGGCTGGCGCGCGCGAGATGGCCGATGCCGAGCAGGTGCTGAACATAGAAGAAAGCGCGCAGCCGCTTCATTCGGCGGCCCGCCACTCCCGCTCGAACAGTTCCTTGAGCTGTCCAATGCCTGCCACATGGTCGAAATTGCTTCGCACGCGCCGCTCCGCGGCGTCGCCGAGGCGGGCGCGCAGGACGGGATCGCGGATCAGGCGCTCCAGCGCCTGTGCCAGGGCAGTCGGGTTTTCCGAGGGAATCAGCAGCCCGGTTTCATCCGACGATAAAAGCTCCGGCACGCCGGAAATATCGGTCGACACGCAGGCAAGCCGCTGGCTGGCCGCCTCCACCAGAACATTCGGCAGGCCGTCCCGGTCGCCGTCCGCGGTGATCCTGCAGGCCAAAGCGAAGATGTCGGCGCTGCGGTAGTGCTCAAGCACCTCCTCCTGCGCCAGCGCGCCTTTCCAGGAGACGCGCCCCTCCAGCCCGAGCCTTTGCGCGAGCGCCTTCAGCCGGTTCAGTTCCTCGCCGCCACCGATATGCTCGAAACACCACGCCAGATCGCCAGGCAAGAGGGCAAGAGCCTCCAGCAACGTATCATAGCCTTTCTTTTCAACGGCGCGTCCGACACTCAAGATCATGACCGGTTCGGCCGGCGCCGAGCCGTCACGCTGTTTTCGCGCCTCGCCGAAACTGCCGAAGCGGTCAAGGTCGAGCCCATGATAGCTCAGATGCACGGACGAACTGCCGTTGGCGAGTTTTTTCAGATGGTCGAAGCCGGTTTTCGTGCACGTGACCGTCCAGCGCGCCGAGGAAAGCTTGCCGGCCAGATCCCAGTCCGCCGACGTCCAGATGTCCTTGGCATGGGCTGAGCAGCTCCAGGGCAAGCCACGAAGCTGGCTGGCATAGCGCGTCACCGATGCCGGCGTGTGCGCGAAATGGGCATGCAGCCATCCGGCATCTTGCGGCCATTCGGCCGCCAGCACCAGCGCTTGCCCGAAGCGGCGCGCGCGATTGCGCGTAAAGTCGCGGCGGATATCGGCAGCGAGCGATTTGAGCGCGCGCCAGAAGCCAGGCCGCGGCAGACAGGCAAACAGCGATCGAACCACGCGCAGCGGCTCTCTGTGCAGATATTCCGGCAGATAATGGACGGGGGCCTTGATCTCGTCATGCACGGGATGACGTTTTGCGTCGGTCGGCCGCCTGAGCGCGAAAAGTATCAGGTCCAACCCCGCACGCTCCAGACCGAGCAGCTCCTGCGCGATGAAGGTTTCCGACAGCCGCGGGTAGCCCTTCAGAACCACGACGATCTTGCGGTGTTGCAACTCAGTTCATGCCTTCAATGACCGAAAGGTGATGGCCGGCCCGCCGGTCGAGCAGTTCCGCGACGATTTCGGAAATATGAGGCAGCCCTTCCAGCGTCAGATGCGCATTGCTCTGCGATGGGCGGGGCCGGCCCGGCAAAACCTGCAGCGCATCGGCAAACCGCTGGGCATCCTCGGCTTCCTCAGGCAAAAGCATCTCGATGAGGCCGAGTTCGGCTGCGCGCCGTGCCCGGATCAGCTGTTCCTCGCGCGGCGTGACGCGCGGCACGATCAGCGCCGGCTTGTCGAAAGACAGTATCTCGCAATAGGTGTTGTAACCGCCCATCGCCACCACCGCCTTGGCGCCGGCAATCAGCTCTTCCATCCGGTTGTCGAATTCGATGATCTTGACATAGGGGATCTTGGCCCCCTTCCGGACCAGCTTGTTGCGCTTGCGCGCCGGCATGTAGGGCCCAAGCACGATCAGCGCCCGGTGCTGCAATCGCGGATCCTGCTGATAGGCCTCGATGACGTTGTGGATCAGGTCGGCGCCGTCACCGCCGCCACCGGTGGTAACCAGGATATAGTCGCCCTCGGGCCGGTGGCCGGGCAACTGGTTCTGCTGCAGGCTCCGTTGCAGGAAACCGACGAACTTCATCTTTGCCCTGACCGCCGGCGGCACCTCCAGGCCGGTCAGCGGATCGTAGAAATCCGGCGGGCCATAGACCCAGACCTTGTCGTAGAACAGGCCGATCTTGCGCATCACATCCCTGCGTGCCCACTCCGCTTCGAGCAAATGCGGCGCGTCCATCACCTCGCGCAGGCCAAGCACGAGCGTGGTGCCCCGCGTCTTGAGGTAGGACAGCGTATCCTCAATCTCTCCGCGCAGCCCCAGCGGTTCCTTGTCGACGATGAAGATATCCGGCCGGAAGCTCTCGGCCGTGTGGCGGATAATCGACTGCCGCATCCTTAGCGTCTCGTGCAGATCGATGTCCTTTTCCAGCGAGGTGTATTCGCCGTTTCGCAGCTTGATGACGCTGGGGATCTTCACGAAGTCGACGCGGGCGCGGTAGTCGAAGGCGCCGGCGATGGTGGCGCCCGAAATGATTAGCACCTGAAGTCCGCGGAAATCCCCGACCAGCGAATGCGCGATCGTTCGGCAACGCTGCAAATGGCCGAGCCCGAACGTGTCGTGGCTGTACATGAGAATTCGTGCGTCTTTTGCGTGCTGTGTCATTGTGAACGTCTTTTAGAATTCTCGCCGGACCGTGGGCAACCCCGCAGGCTTCGAAACCATTCTCGCGGGTCTATCGACCTGTTTTGAAACATGGGGGCGAGAGGTACGCAACGGCATTCTTCACCAGGTCACGAATGCCAGGGGCGCTGATTGTGGCGCCATGCCTTGTCTTCGCCGACGATAGACGGCCCGAGCACAAATCTCTGTCATGAGGCTTGACCCCGTGGAATTAAATGCCCTGCGGCCTGAGGCAGGCAAAGCGCACATTGCGAAAAATCAAGGGCGACCAAGGCGAAACGAGGCTGCCGCACATTGTGAGGAGAACCCGCACCTTGGGAAAATGCTTCATAATCCATCGAAACACAACGGCCGCCAGAGGCCGCACGTTGCGGCCTTTTATCCTGCCATCAGCCTTGGCCTGTGGCAAGCGTCCGGTCCTTGCACCGTTGAAGCTGGTGCAATCTCGCGTCATGCCGGCTTCCTCCGTCATGTGGAGGATAGCTGCGGCCCCAATGAGATTCGTCAGCCAGGCGACCCATTCGCCAGATCCGTCACAAAGCTTTGCGTGAACACGCCGGCCGGAAGGACGGCTACGCCAACCTTGCCCTTGTCGTCCTCGGCGTTGCCAGCAGCAGACTTGTCTCGCTGCCGGTTATCCCCGGGATGAGCCGTATCCGCCTAAGCACCGCGTCGAAATCGGTGAGCGACGCCGTTCCGAGTTCGACCACCAGGTCCCAGCGGCCATTGGTGGTGTGAATGGTCGAAACCTCGGCGAGGCCGCCGAGCGCCCGGACCACGCGGTCGGCGGCATGGCCCTCGATCTCGATCATCATCACGCCGCGTATCCGCTGGTCGACCGCGTCGGCGCGCAGCACCACCGTGTAGCCGATGATCTCGCCCGTTTTTTCCAGCCGCTCCATGCGCGCCCTGACCGTGGCGCGCGACACCCCGAGATCGACCGCGAGATCGGAGATGCTGCGCCGGGCATCATGCCTGAGCAGCGTGACCAGCCTTTCGTCGAGCAAGTCCATGATTCTATCCACTTTGACCAAGCTGACTTATCGGATTGATAAATCATTCTTCTCGAAATGCCAATTTCGCCTGTTCATTCTGCCGGGCCGGGATGGTTCATTCCACGCATCAACCGCCCAATCAATTTACAAGGACAACAAGAACCATGCGCTGCAGGATCGTTGGCGCGCCGGTGCAGGACGGCGCCGGCAGGATGGGATGCGAGATGGGGCCGAGCGCGCTGCGCACGGCCGGGCTTGCCTCGGTGCTGTCGGAACTCGGCCACGAGGTCGAGGACTGGGGCGCGGTGCAACCGGCCGCCGTGCGCGCAATCGTCCACGGCAATCTCGCGCTGAAGGCCCTGCCGGAGATTTCCGCCTGGACGGCGGCAATTGCCGAGACCGCCTATGCGGCTTCGCGAGACGCCATGCCGATCTTCCTTGGCGGCGACCACGCGATATCGGCCGGCACGGTGTCGGGCATAGCCCGCCGCGCCGCCGAACGCGGCCGGCCGCTCTTCGTGCTGTGGCTCGACGCACATCCCGATTTCCACACGCTCGATACCACCGTCAGCGGCAATCTGCACGGCGTGCCGCTCGCCTATGCCAGCGGCCGGCCGGGCTTCAACGGTTATTTCCCGGACCTGCCTGTCGCCGTCGACCCTGCCCACATCTGCGTCATGGGCCTGCGCAGCGTCGATCCGGCGGAGCGCCGGGCGCTGAGCGAAGCGGGGGTTACCGTGCACGACATGCGCACCATTGACGAGCACGGCGTTGCACCTTTGCTGCGCGCCTTCCTGGCCATCGTCGAAAAGGAAAACGGCCTGCTGCATGTCAGCCTCGACGTCGACTTCCTCGACCCCTCCATCGCGCCGGCCGTCGGCACCACCGTGCCCGGCGGCGCCACCTTCCGCGAGGCGCATCTGGTGATGGAGATGCTGTCCGACAGCGGCCTGGTCTCCAGCCTCGATCTGGTCGAGCTCAACCCGTTCCTCGACGAGCGCGGCCGCACCGCCACGCTGATGGTCGACCTCGCCGCCAGCCTGATGGGCCGCCGCATCATGGACCGCCCGACCCGCAGCCATTCCGGAAGCATTGCATGACCCAGCCTTCCCGCCTTGCCATCGTCCCCTTCGTCAGCGTCGACCGCATGATGAAGCTGGTGCTGACCATCGGCGTCGAGCGGTTCCTCACCGAACTCGCCGCCTATATCGAGGAGGATTTTCGCCGCTGGGAGCTGTTCGACAAGACGCCGCGCATCGCCTCGCACAGCCATGACGGCGTCATCGAACTGATGCCGACCAGCGACGGCCGGCTATACGGCTTCAAATATGTCAACGGCCATCCCAAGAACATGCGCGAGGGGCGCCAGACCGTCACCGCCTTCGGCGTGCTCGCCGATGTCGGCTCCGGCTATCCGATGCTGCTCACCGAAATGACGATCCTGACGGCGCTGCGCACCGCGGCGACCTCCGCTGTCGCGGCCAAATATCTGGCGCCGAAAGGCGCGCGCTCGATGGCCATCATCGGCAATGGCGCCCAGTCCGAATTCCAGGCTGTCGCCTTCAAAGCGCTGCTCGGCATCGACCGGCTGCGGCTCTACGACATCGACCGCTCGGCTTCGGAAAAATGCGCCCGCAACCTCGCCGGCAAAGGCTTTGACATCACCATCTGCGCCACCGGCCAGGATGCTGTGGAAGGAGTCGACATCATCACCACGGTGACCGCCGACAAGCTGTCCGCCACCATTCTGACCGACAACATGGTCGGTTCCGGCGTGCACATCAACGCGGTCGGCGGCGACTGCCCCGGCAAGACGGAACTGCACCGCGACATCCTTTTGCGCTCCGACATCTTCGTCGAGTTCTCGCCGCAGACGCGCATCGAGGGCGAAATCCAGCAGCTCCACGCCGACCATCCGGTGACCGAGTTGTGGCAGGTGATGACCGGCAAGGCGGAAGGCCGCAAGACGGCGGAACAGATCACCTTGTTCGATTCCGTCGGCTTCGCCACCGAGGATTTTTCCGCACTGCGCTATATCAGAGACCAGCTTCAGGCCACCGGCCTCTACGAGGAGCTCGACCTGCTCGCCGATCCCGACGAGCCGCGCGACCTCTTCGGCATGCTGCTCAGGGCAGCGCTGCAGCCGGCAGCCGCCTGAGGGGCTTCAGCCGCGCAACGGCGCGCAGCTCTCCCGTTCGACGAGCACCGGGGTGAGCACTTCGCGGCGCGAATGCGCCGCCGGCTCGGCAACCCGCTCGAGCAGCAGGCTGACCGCCCGCGTGCCGATCTTCTCGACCGGCTGTGCGATCGTCGTCAGTGGCGGCCAGGTGGTGACGGCATAGGGTATGTCGTCGAAGCCGATCATCGACATGTCGCCGGGGACCCGCAATCCGCGCCCGCGCAGCACTGTCAGCGCGCCCATGGCCATCAGATCGTTACAGGCAAACAGCGCCGTGATCCCCGGCGCCTGCGCCATCAGCCGCTCCATCGCCATGCGGCCGCCGGCGAAGTGGTAGTCGGAATCCACCACCGAGGCCGGCGGCAGGTCGAGGCCGGCTTCCTGCAGCGCCCTGGCGAAGCCGCGCAGGCGGGCGGGGCTGGAGCTGGAATCGCGCGGGCCGCCGATGACGCCGATCTTCTCGTGACCGAGCCCGGCCAGATAGCGGCCGGCGAGATAGCCGCCATAATCGTGATCGACCAGCACGGAATCGACATTGACCGAATGGATCTCGCGGTCGATCAGCACCGCCGGGACGCCGGGCAGAAGGCTGGAGAACACCCGCGCATGATCGGACGAGCCGGCAAAGATCAGCCCGTCGATCTGCTTGGCCATCAGCACCTGGAGGTAGCGCTCCTCCTTCTCGGCGCTGCCGTCGGAGTTGCACAGGATCACCGTATAGCCGGCAAGGAAGCCGGCATCCTCGATCTGGCGTGCCACGCCGGCGAAGAACGGATTGGAATTGTCCGGCAGCAGCAGGCCGATGGTCTTGGTCTCGCCGCGCCTCAGGCTGCGCGCCAGCGTGTTCGGACTGTAGCGCAAGGCGGCGATGGCCGAATGCACGCGCTCGGCCGTCTCCGGCTCGACATGGCGCGTGCGGTTCATCACATGCGAGACGGTTGCGACCGACACTCCGGCATGGCGCGCGACATCGGCAATCGTCGTCATTTCTTGTCCCCTAGTGCATGTCGCCCGGAGTGTCCGGCGGATCTGGGAAAATGACATCCATAAAACAAAAACCAAAAAGCGCGACGCGCTTTATCGGATCACCCTCAACAGCTTTTCCCGATAGGCATCCAGAATGACGGCGAGCACAATGACAAGGCCTAGCACGATCGGCTTGAAATTGTCGCCGACGCCGAGCAGCTCGTAGCGACGCCGGCGACCGGGCCACCGATGTTGACGCAACAGATAGACCATGGCGACGATGCCGGCGCGTTCTCCCTTCCGCCGGAGCGCTGTATCCTTCTCAGGCTAGTGATTCCCGCAGACAGGAAACCTTCATGAACGGCCTGACGCCCATACTTTCCACCGTGACCGCCTCGTTCCTTGCCTCCTTCGTCGAAGTGGTCGAGGCCTTCACCATCGTGCTGGCGGTAGGCGTCACCCGCAGCTGGCGGCCAGCGCTGACAGGCGCGGCGCTGGCGCTGGCGGTGCTGGCGGCTCTGGTGCTGGCCTTCGGACCGCTGCTGGCGCTGATTCCCATTGCGGTGCTGCAGTTCGTCGTCGGCGTGCTCCTAGTCCTGTTTGGCATGCGCTGGTTGAGAAAGGCCATTTTGCGCAGTGTCGGCGTCATCGCCCTGCATGACGAGGACGCGGCCTTTTCAAAGGAAACCGCCGCTTTGCAGCAGCAGGCCAATGACCGCCGCGCCGATTATCTGGCCGGGCTCGCGGCCTTCAAGGCGGTGCTGCTCGAAGGTGTCGAGGTGGTGTTCATCGTCATTGCCGTCGGCGCCGCGCATGCACAGACCTTCTATGCCAGCCTTGGCGCGTTGGCAGCCTTCGTCCTGGTAACGATCATCGGCCTTGCGGTGCACAGGCCGCTGGCGCGGGTGCCGGAAAACGCGCTCAAATTCGCCGTCGGCCTGATGTTGACAAGCTTCGGCATTTTCTGGACCGGCGAAGGCCTGGGCACCGACTGGCCGGGCGCCGATCTGGCGCTGCTGGCCATCTTCGCAATCATCGCCGTCGCGTGCTTCGCCATGGTGCGCTGGTTGCGCGCCAGCTACCCCAAGGCTGCACAAGGAGTTGCTCGATGAACGTCGTCCGCCTCATTCTAAAGGAGCTCGTCGGCATGTTCATCGACGACGGCAGCCTTGCGACGCTGGCGCTGCTGTTGATCGTAGCGATTGCCGCGGCAGTGAAGCTGCTGGCGTTGCCGCCGCTTGCCGGCGGCGTCCTGCTTCTGCCCGGCTGCCTCGTCATCCTGCTCTACAGCGTGCGCCGCGCGGCACGGCGCTCCGGTCAGTAGAGGGTGAAAAACACCGGCAGCATGCCGCTGATCCGCAACTGCTCAATCGTCTCGATGGCCGGGAACAGCGCCAGGAAATAGAGCCCGTCCGTGAATGTCCGCCGCAACGCCTTTGTCGAGAACCGGCGTTCGGCTTGATCGTGAAACAGCAGCGGGTTCGGCCAGAAAGGCGGCGTGCGTTCGGCATAGACGCTGTAGGCGGGGCCGAACTTTCCAAACAGGAACTCGGCTTCCTTGCGCACCGTCACCCGGAACACCAGGTAGCTCACCAGAGCCAGCGCCGCCGCCACCAGCACCGAGCCGTACATCAACCCGACGCCCGCCGCGCCGACCGTGGAAAAGAAGTAGAGCGGGTTCCGGCTCATCGAGAACGGGCCGATGGTGACCAGCTCGTCGTTCTTCCTTCCGCCGACATAGAGAATGCTCCACAGACGGCCAAGGAAGCAGACCAGCACGAAGCCGATGCCCAGCGCCTCAATGTATTCGTGCCCGTCCGAGCCTTCGACGAGAAAGGGCTTGGTGAACAGCAACAGCATGACGGCGAGGGCTGCCGCCACTTGTATGACGAGCAGGCGCTTGTGCTGGTCGAACGCCTTCGCTGCCGGCTTGGGGGGAGCGTAGCTCATCATAGTTCCTGCACCCCGGCAGGGCTCATAGCGCCGGTGTCTCGCCACCCACTAGCGAGACGGCGGCCGACTATCTGGCCGTCAATCTTGGCTTCGGACTGACCGTCACCTCGCTGATCATGACCGGCATCCTTGTCGTCGCGCTGGCGCTGCAATTCGCGCAGAAGCGTTATGTGCCATGCCTATTGGCTGGCGGTGGTGCTGATCAGCGTCGTCGGCACCTTGATCACCGACAATCTGGTCGACAATTTGGGCGTCCGTCTGCAAACCACCACGATTGCCTTGGGCGATGTCCATACTTGGGCAAAGCCGGTATTCATCGTTCTGATCTGCATTCATGCCGGTGCGGCACTCTTCCATCATTTTATTCTGAAAGACGCCGTGCTGCGCAGGATGCTTGTCCCTGCGCGCGATCCGGTCGGATGACACTTATGGACATGTGCAACGACCACGAGCGACCAGGCGCCGGCGGATATTCTAGGAACGGACCGCCGCCGGTGCTAGCATGCCGCTCTGGCAAAGCCTCGGCAACAGACCGGAACAGAGATGCGACTTCTCCTTGTTGAGGATGACCCCAGGACCGCAGACTATGTCGTCAAGGGCCTGAGCGAAGCCGGGCATGTCTGCGATCTGCTGCGCGACGGGCATGACGCGCTGTTTGCCGCGACACGCGACGCCTATGACGTGATCGTCGTCGACCGCATGCTGCCCGGCCTCGACGGCCTGTCGATGATCAAGGCGGTGCGGGCGGCGGGCGTGCGCACGCCGGCGATCTTTCTGACCTCGGTCGGCGGCGTCGACGACAGGGTTGAAGGGCTCGAGGCCGGCGGCGACGACTATCTCGTCAAGCCATTCGCCTTTTCCGAACTGCTCGCCCGCATCAACGCGCTCGGCCGTCGCCCTGCGGTGCAGGAGCTGAAGACGACGCTGCGCATCGCAGACCTCGAAATGGACCTGATCCAGCGCCGCGTCACCAGGCAGGGCCAGGCGATCGACCTGCAGCCGCGCGAATTCAGCCTGCTCGAAGTGCTGATGCGCGGCGAGGGCCGCGTCATCACCCGCACCATGCTTCTGGAACGGGTCTGGGATTTTCACTTCGACCCCAAGACCAGCGTCGTCGAAACCCATATCAGCCGGCTGCGCGCCAAGATCGACAGGCCGTTCGAAACCGCGTTGATCCACACCGTGCGCAACACTGGCTACAGTGTTCACGACTGAGGCGCGGCATGACAGAAACTTGCCATGACTGAAGCTTGCCATGACTGAAACGCACTATGACTGAGACAGGCTCTCGCCTGCTGCGCAGCACGCCGTTTCGGCTGGCCCTGACCTTCGCCTTGCTGTTCGTGCTCGCCTTCATCCTGTCAGGCGCCATCGTCTACCAGCTGATGAGCGCGGATCTTGCCGAGCAGCTCGACCAGTCGGTCAAGGAGACCTATTCGGTCGTGGCGGTGACCTATGCCGGAAACGACCGGGAGGATCTGGTTTCGGCAGTCGACAGCCACGCCGCGCTCAGCCCGAGCAAGGAACAGCTGTTCTCGCTCACCGATCCCGCCGGCAATCGCCTGGCCGGGAATTTCACCGCCGCCGACCTTCCCGATGGCTTTTCGGATTTTGCCGCTTCCCTGCCAGGCGTTGCGCCGGACACTATGTACCGCGCCTGGACCGGTTCGGTCGGGCCCAACAGCCTGACAATCGCCTTCTCGCTCTCCGAAACCGAGGAGCTGGAACGCATCGTTTTGATGAGCTTCGGCTGGGCCACCCTGATCATTTCAGGGCTGGCGGTGGCTGGCGGCGCCTTGCTGGCGTCGCGTGTGCAGCGTCGCCTCGACGGCATTGCCACCACCATGGACGATGTCTCCAACGGCCGGCTCGACGCCCGCATTCCACTGCTCGGCAATGGCGACGACATTGACGGCGTCTCGCGCCAGGTCAACGCCGCGCTGGAGCGGCTGGCGGCGCTGGTGGACGGCATGCGCCAGGTCAGCGCCGACATCGCGCATGATCTGAAGACGCCGCTCAACCGGCTGCAGATGATTTTGGAAGCTGCGGCCGACAGGACCGCGCGGGGTGAGGCCGTTGCCGATGAGCTGGCGGAGGCACGTGGGGAAAGCCTGCAGATCAACGATACTTTCGATGCGCTGTTGCGTATTGCCCAGATCGAGGCCGGCGCCCGCAAGTCGCGCTTTGTCGATCTCGACCTCACCGGCGTCATCGATGCCATTGCCGAAATCTACGCCGGTGTCGCCGAGGATGACGGCAAGTCGCTGTCGGCCACGATCGTCCACGGCACCCCATGCCTGGTCCACGGCGACCGCGACCTGCTGACGCAATTGTTTGCCAATCTGGTTGAGAACGCGCTGCGGCATTGCCCCGATGGCACGGCAATCCTTCTATCGGTGCGGCGGCAAGGCGACCGCATTCTGGCTGAGGTCGCCGACAATGGCCCCGGCATCCCGGCGCAGGAGCGCGAAAAAGTGTTCCAGCGGCTCTACCGGCTGGACTCCAGCCGCACCACGCCCGGCAGCGGCCTGGGCCTCAGCCTTGTGCGGGCCATCGCCGACCTGCATGGTGCAACGATTGCGCTGGAGGATCGCCGGCCTGGGCTGGCGGTAATTGTCGGGTTTCCTCGGGCGGAGGGCACCGGTCCCGGCTTGAAATGACAACGCCAGAGCCAGGTCGACCCCACTCCGTCGAGCGAAGCAGCGACGGAGTGGGGGAAGGCGCTCATGAAACGCCAAGTCGCTGACAACTTTCTCCAAGTTGATGATCGCATCCGACAAAGGCGGTCGCGATTAGCCTTGCACATGTTTCCACCCGGAACGGCTGCGGGTTGATCAAGATGACCGTTGAACCTATCGGCCCACCGCACCCCGGCGAAAATCCGAGGGCGACATCCCTGCCAGCTTGCGGAAGGATTTGTTGAAGGCGCTGAGCGAGCCGAAGCCTGAATCCATGGCGACGCGCAGCACATTGGCGTCTTCATGCATCAGCAGCGCCTGCGCGTAGCTCAGCCGCAGCAGATTCATATATTCGTTGAGCGTCATGCCGGTCGATTTCTTGAAAATGCTCATGGCGTATTTGGGATGGATGTCGGCCGCCGCCGCGATGTCGACGCAGTCTATGTCGTAGAGGAAATTCTCGGCGATGAAGTCGCACATGCGACCGACATTGCGCAGCGATTGCTGGTCGAACGGGCCGCCGGGTTCCTGGCCGATGGCGGTTTCCGGCACCAGCCGGTAGGGCTCGAAACGCACCCGCTCCAACCGCAGCAGCAGCTCGTTCACGGCGTGCTCGGTTATCGCCGCATCGCCCGAGCGGAAATAGCGGTTCCAGCGCTCGAAATTGTGATGGTCGGCCTGGTCGGTCGCCGATGTCACCAGCGTGGCGCCGGTCATCAGCCGGTGGCGGACATCCGTCGGCAGGTGCAGGCGGAAGAAATGCACCAGCGGCAGATGCGCGCCGGCATAGATGGCGTCGTCGGAGAGATCGTCCATCTGGTGCGGCAGCCCGCCCCAGAACAGGCACATGTCGCCCGCCGTGAGCGCGATCTCGTGCTCGTTCATGCGGTAGTGCACGCTGCCGCGGACGATGAAATTGACCTCGACCTGGGCATGCCAATGCGGCTTCAGCATCACCAGCGGATGGTTGTGAAACATCTGCAAAGCCATCGGCAGGCCTTCGACGCTGCTGGCGCCAGGCTGGTAAAACGGCCGTTCCGGCATCTTACTTTCCGCCCATCTTTTATTCCCGTTGTCAGGGACAAGCCTTCCGCGCCGCCTAGTCTAGCCATGCTCGCGAAGAGAGAGCAAATGAAATGGGAGGATTTCAATGCGCACGACACTGATCTGTGCCGCGCTGGCGCTTGGCCTGGGCTCAACCCCGGCTTTGGCGCAGTCCGGCGAAATCACGATCTGGAGCTGGAATATCGCCGCTTCGTCGCTGAAGGCGACGGTGGCCGGCTTCAACAAACAGCATCCCGACGTCAAGGTCACCGTTCAGGATCTCGGCAATCAGCCGACCTATGACAAGTCGATCGCCGGCTGCGCGGCCGGCGGCGTCGGCCTGCCCGATATCGTCTCGATCGAAAACGGCGAGGCCGAGAATTACTGGAGCCAGTTCCCCGATTGCTTCGTCGATTTGCACACGCTGGGCTACACCGCCGACGACCAGAAGAAATTCCCGGATTTCAAGCGCACCGAATTGGAGGTCGGCGACAAGGCCTATGCCATGCCGTGGGATTCCGGCCCAGTCGCCGCCTTCTACCGCCGCGACTTCTACGAGAAGGCCGGGGTCGATCCGGCCTCGATCAAGACCTGGGACGATTTCATCGCCGCCGGCAAGAAGGTCCAGGCCGCCAATCCCGGCGTCACCATGACCAATGCCGATTTCAACGGCGACACCGAATTCTTCCGCATGATTTCCAACGAACAGGGCTGCGGCTATTTCGCCGCCGATGGGCAGTCGATCACCGTCAACCAGCCGAAATGCGTCGACACGCTGGCCAAGATCAAGGACATGAAGGACGCCGGCATCATCTCGTCGGCCGACTGGGGCACCAAGATCACCAACAACACCGCCGGCACCGTCGCCACCCAGGTCTATGGCGGCTGGTATGAGGGCACCATCCGCACCGAATCCGCCGGCGAAAACGGCAAATGGGGTGTCTATCTGATGCCGAGCCTGACCGCCGACGGCCCGCGCGCCGCCAATCTCGGAGGCTCGTCGCTCGCCATCACCTCAGCCTCGAAGAACAAGGAGGCCGCCTACGCCTATCTGAAATACACACTGGGAACCAACGAAGGCCAGATCACCATGCTGAAGGATTTCGGCCTGGTGCCGTCGCTGATCTCGGCGCTCGACGATCCCTATGTCTCGCAAGGCCTGCCCTATTGGGGCGGCCAGGCGGTGTGGAAGGACATCCTCGCCACGCTGCCCAAGGTGGTGCCGAGCCGCGGCACGCCGTTCCAGAGCGATGCCGAAATCATCATGCGCGCGGTGCAGACCAAATATCTCGGCGGCGGGTATCCCGATGCCAAGGCCGCACTCGACGACGCCGCCAGCCAGATCGCCTCGGCGACCGGATTGCCGGTGAAGGAGTAAGCTCCACTTCCCCTTCTCCCCTTGTGGGAGAAGGTGGATCGGCGCGATAGCGCCGAGACGGATGAGGGGTGTTCCAGCGGAGTGAGGCGTTGGTGTTCCCTGGAACACCCCTCATCCGTCGCCTGCGGCGACACCTTCTCCCACAAGGGGAGAAGGGAAAACAAAAAGAAAGGAGGAACCATGCGCTACCAGAACGCCACGGCCTATCGCTTCCTCACGCCCTACCTCCTGATCTTCGCCATCTTCTGGGTGTGGCCGATCATCTCCTCGTTCATGATTTCCTTCCAGGCGACGCGCACGGTGCCCTGGCGCTTTGCGCCGACGTTCAACTGGGGCCGCCTGATCGGCGACCCCGCTTTCTTCAACGCGCTGAAGAACACGCTGCTCATCCTCGTCATCCAGGTGCCGGTGATGATCTCGCTGGCGATCGTCATGGCGGTGCTGCTGAACTCGCCGCTGCTGAAAGCACGTGGCCTCTACCGCTTCGCCTTCTTCGCTCCGGTGGTGGTCGGCGAGGTCGCCTATTCCGCCGTGTTCCGGCTGATGTTCAATCTCGATTTCGGCATCATCAACAAGCTGCTCGCCGGCGTCGGCCTGTCCAAGATCGACTGGTTCTCCAACGTCACACCGGCCATGGCGCTGATCATGATCGCGGTAACCTGGCGCTGGGCCGGCTACAACGCCATCATCCTGCTCGCCGGCCTGCAGTCGATCCCCGAGGATGTCTATGAAGCAGCGACGCTCGACCGCGTCAGCAAGCTCAAGCAGTTCTTCTACATAACGCTGCCGCTGCTCAAGCCGGTCATCGTGTTTTGCGCCGTGCTGTCGATCATCGGCACCATGCAGCTGTTCACCGAGCCGTTCCTGATCACCGAGCGCGGCGGCCCCGGCGGCGGCACCGAGACGCTTGGCCTGCTGCTCTACCGCCAGGGTTTTCGCTCGCTCAATTTCGGCTACGCCTCGGCCGTCGCCTACACCATGGCGGGGCTGGCAATCGCCATCACGCTGGTGCAACTGTGGCTGACACGAGAGCCCAAATGAGAGGGGAGGCGAAATGAGTTCGCTCTCGCAACGACGGCTCGGCCGCAGCGTCCTGCTGCATCTGGTCCTGACGCCGCTGGCGGTGATCTGGCTGTTTCCGCTGTGGATGATGGTGGTGTTTTCGACCATGCCCGACAACGGCATTTTCAGCCCCGGCATCGAGCTTCTGCCGCACGGCAATTTCGTCGACAATTTCAACAACCTGCAGCGCGACACCAATTTCGTCGGCGCTATCGGTATTTCGGTGGCGGTGGCGGTGACCTACACCTTCTTCTCGGTGCTGCTGACCTCGATGGCCGGCTGGGCGCTCGCCCGCTATCAGTTCTTCGGCAAGGGCGCGGTGGTGGCGATCATCCTCGGCACCATCACGCTGCCCTATGCGGTGGTGCTGATCCCGCAATTCATCATGGTGGCGCGCGACTTCCAGCTCGCCAACACCTGGATTGCGCTGATCGTGCCACCCTTGTTCAATTCGCTGGGCGTGCTGTTCATGCGCCAGGCTTTCTCGATGATGCCGGCCGACCTTTTCGACGCGGCACGTGTCGAGGGCGTCAAGGAATGGCGTATCTTCCTGTTCGTCGCTTTGCCGCTGGCGCGGCCGATGCTGGCGGCGCTCGCCATCATCCTGTTCCTCGCCTCGTGGAACAATTATCTCTGGCCGCTTTTGATCAACAGCCAGCCCGGCGCGATGACGGCCCCTGTGGCGCTCGGCACGCTGATCGGCCTGACCAAGGTCTCATGGGGCGGCATCATGGCCGGCGCCGTCATGCTGACCGTACCGATGCTGGTCGTCTTCGTGCTGCTGCAGCGCCATTTCATCGCCGGCATCGCCGCCGGTGCCGTCAAGTAGGGACAACAGCGATATGGCGGCAGTCACCCTCACCAATGTCGTAAAACGCTTCGGCGTCTATGAGATCATCCATGGCGCCAACATCGATATCGCCGATGGCGAGTTCGTCGTCTTTGTCGGCCCGTCGGGTTGTGGAAAATCGACGCTGCTCAGGATGATCGCCGGGCTGGAGGATATCAGCGGCGGCGAGATCGCCATTGGCGGCAAGGTGATGAACGATGTCGAGCCGGCCGAGCGCGGCATCGCCATGGTGTTCCAGTCCTACGCGCTCTACCCGCACATGAGCGTGGAGCAGAATCTGAGCTTTGGTCTCAGGATGACCGGCAACCCCAAGGAGGACACCGAGCGGCGGGTGAAGCGGGCCTCCGAAATCCTGCGCATCACAGAGTTGATGGCGCGGCGGCCGAGGCAATTGTCCGGCGGCCAGCGCCAACGCATCGCCATTGGCCGCGCCATCGTGCGCGAACCGCAAGTCTTCCTGTTCGACGAGCCGTTGAGCAATCTCGACGCCGAGCTGCGCGTCCAGATGCGGGTCGAGATCTCGCGCCTGCACAAGGAACTCGGCACAACGATGATCTATGTCACCCACGACCAGACCGAGGCGATGACGCTGGCCGACCGGATCGTCGTGCTGCGCGGTGGCCATGTCGAGCAGATCGGCAGGCCGCTCGATCTCTACGACAATCCCGACAACCAGTTCGTCGCCGGCTTTGTAGGCTCGCCGAAGATGAATTTCATCAAGGGCCGCGTCGTCGGGCGCAACATGAGCAGCGTCACCGTCGAGCTGGTGGGCGAGGAAATGACCCGCATTATGCAACCGTTGACCGGCGCCGTGCCGCAAACAGGAGCCAAGGTCATTGTCGGCGTGCGGCCCGAACATTTCGGCAATGGCGGCGAAGGCGACGCCGACCTCACTGTCGGCATCGACGTGGTCGAGCATCTCGGCGGCACCAGCTTCATCTATGCCAGGACCGCCCATGGCGAAGACCTGGTGATCCAGCGCGACGCGGCAAAGGTCCCCGACACCCAGGCGATCACCGTGTCCATCCGCAAATCCTATCTGTTCGATGAAAACGGCCAGCGGCTGCGCTGACCTTCCAGCTATGCAAGGAGAATGACCATGACTGCTACCGCGCCCATCCGCTGGGGGGTACTCGGGCCCGGCGACATCGCCAAAGCGTTCGCCCGCGGCGTGGCAGGCTCGCGCACCGGCACGATCGTGGCGCTCGGCGCCCGCAATCCCGGCAAGGCAGGCCTGGCCGAGACGTTTCCCGGCGCCCGCATCCTCGACGGTTACGACGCGCTGCTCGCTGACCCCGAGGTCGACGCCGTCTATATCGCCATCCCGCATCCCGGCCACGCCGAATGGGCAATCAAGGCGGCGGAAGCCGGCAAGCATGTGCTGTGCGAAAAGCCGCTGGCGCTGACCGCCTTCGAGGCCGACGCCATGATCCATGCTGCGCGCAAGGCCGGCACCTTCCTCGGCGAAGCGTTCATGTACCGGCTGCACCCGCAGACGGCGAAGCTGGTGGAACTCATCAAGTCGGGCGTCATCGGCGATGTCAGGCTGATGAAGTCGAGCTTCGGCTTCGCCATGCCGGGCTTCATGCCCGAGCACCGGCTCTACGCCAACGATCTCGCCGGCGGCGGCATCCTCGATGTCGGCGGCTATCCCGTCTCGATGGTGCGGCTGATTGCCGGGGCTGCGACTGGAAAACCCTTCGCCGAGCCGGACAAGGTTGTCGGCACCGCCCATCTCGGCAAGTCCGGCGTCGACGAATGGGCCTCGGCGCTGCTGCATTTCCCCGGTGGCGTCGTCGCCGAGGTGTCCTGCAGCATCTCGCTGAAACAGGACAATGTCCTGCGCATCCTCGGCACCAAGGGCCGCATCGAGGTGCCGGATTTCTGGTTCGCCGGCGGCGGCAACCGCGATGGCGGCCCTGGCCGGATCGATGTAATTCTCGCCGACGACACGCGCGATACCATCAGCGTCAACGAAACCCGCCATCTCTATTCCTTCGAGGTCGACGCCGCCGGCGAGGCGATCCTGGCCGGCAAACAGGAGTTCGCCTGGCCGGGCATGAGCTGGGCCGACAGCCTCAGCACGCTGCGCGTCCTCGACAGATGGCGCGCCGCCGTCGGGCTCGAATATGAGATCGAAAAGCCGGCTAAGCGAACCAACACCATTTCGGGCCGGCCGCTGCGCACCGGCGGCACGGCCATTGGCAAGCGCAAGATTCCGGGCCTGTCGAAGCCGGCCTCCGTGGTGGCGCTCGGCTTCGAGGATTTCCGCACCTTCTCGTCGGGCGCAATCCTGCTCGACGCTTTCTTCGAGACCGGCGGCAATCTGTTCGATACCGGCTATGTCTACGGCGCCGGCTACACCGAAACGCTGCTTGGCCAGTGGCTCAGGAATCGCGGCGTGCGCGAGCAGTCGGTGATCATCGCCAAGGGCGCCCACTCGCCGCTCTGCTATCCCGATGTCATCGGCAAGCAGCTCGCCCAGTCGTTGGACCGGCTGCAGACCGACCATGTCGACCTCTATTTCATGCACCGCGACAACCCGGATGTGCCGGTCGGCGAATTCGTCGATGCGATGGACGCCGAGGTCAAGGCCGGCCGCATCCGTGGCCCGTTCGGCGGCTCGAACTGGACGATGGCGCGCATGGACGAGGCGATTGCCTATGCCGAGCGCACCGGCAAGCAGAAGCCCGGCGTGCTCTCCAACAATTTCTCGCTGGCCGAGATGCTGGAACCGATCTGGGCCGGCTGCATCACCTCGTCCACCGACGACTGGAAATCCTGGTTGACGAAAAGGCAGATGCCCAACTTCGCCTGGTCGAGCCAGGGCCGCGGCTTCTTCACCGACCGCGCCGGCCGCGACAAGCAGGACAATGAGGAGCTGGTGCGGGTCTGGTATTCCGAGAAAAATTTCGGCCGCCGCGACCGCGCCATCGAGCTGGCGCAGCGCCTGGGCAAAAGTCCGATCCACATCGCGCTCGCCTATGTGCTGGCGCAGCCTTTTCCGTCGGTGCCGTTGATCGGCCCGCGCACGCTGGACGAGTTGGAGGACAGCTTGAAGGCGCTGGATATCAAGCTGTCGGCGGAGGATGTGGCGTGGCTGGATAGCGGGCCGGAAAGGCGGCGGGCTTAGCAGCTAATCTCCCCCCTTGAGGGGGAGATGTCGCCGAAGGCGACAGAGGGGGTCGCCTCGCGTGGAGCGCTAACCTCCTTCTGCAGCGGCAGGTAGGCCGAGCCCAGTCGAACTGACCCCCTCTGGCCTGCCGGCCATCTCCCCCGCACGGGGGAGATTAGCGGCTCATGCGTTCCACCTACCGATCGATCCGTGTCGACAAAATAATCGACGACGACGTCCGCTCGACCCCGTCCATCGCCCCGATCTCGTCCAGCAACGCATCCAGATCCCTGATCGACGGCGCGTCGACGATGACGATCATGTCGAAATTGCCGCTCACCGAGTGCAGCGTCCGTACCGGCGGCAGCGCCTGCAGCGCCCGCACCACCTTGTCGGCGAGCTTGGGCGTGACGGTGAGCAGCACATGCGCCCGCACCAGCCCCTGCTCGTATTCCGGCGCCATCCGCACGCCATAGCCGGTGATGATGCCGCGCTGTTCCAGCCGCTCGATCCGGCTCTGCACCGTCGTGCGCGAAACGCCGAGCTGGCGCGCCAGCTCAGTGGTCGATGCGCGGGCATTGGCGCGCAGCAAGGAAAGCAGTTTTTGTTCGGCGTCAGTGAGCATTTCGACGAACTTTATCGGCGTATTGATCAATTGTGGGGTTCGTTTCGAACAGTTTCACGCTTCCTTTCGGCAGGCAAGCTGCGATTCTTGAAGGCATCGCGTCCACCGCGCGCGGTCTGGGCCAAAGAGTTTTCACGAGGGGCAAGGTCATGAAGAAAATCATCGTCGTCGGCGCCGGCAAGATCGGCTCGACCATTGCAGGCATGCTCGCCGACAGCGGCGACTACCACGTCACCGTTGTCGACCGCGCGGCGGCGCAGCTTGCCGCGGCCGAACTTCCCGCCGGCGTCGAGGGGCTGGAGCTCGATATCGCAGCGCCGGGCGCACTCGAGGCCGCCCTTGCCGGCGCCTTCGCCGTGCTGAGCGCCGCGCCCTTCCATTTGACCACACGCATCGCCGAAGCGGCCGCCGCAACCGGCGTCCACTATCTCGATTTGACCGAGGACGTCATCTCCACCCGCCGCGTCAAGGAACTGGCGCGTTCGGGCAAGAGCGCGTTCATTCCGCAATGCGGCCTTGCGCCGGGCTTCATCTCGATCGTCGCCAATGATCTCGCCAGCCGCTTCGACACGCTGGAAAGCGTTCGCATGCGCGTCGGCGCGCTGCCGCAATACCCGTCCAATGCGCTGAACTACAATCTGACATGGAGCACCGACGGCGTCATCAACGAATATTGCGAACCCTGCGAGGCGATCGTCGAGGGCGAGCTGATCGAGGTGCCGCCGCTGGAGGAGCGCGAAGAGTTCTCGCTCGACGGCGTCACCTATGAGGCCTTCAACACCTCCGGCGGTCTCGGCACGCTGGCCGAGACGCTGAAGGGCAAGGTGCGCACGCTGAACTACCGCACCATCCGCTATCCCGGCCACGCGGCGATCATGAAGGCGCTGCTCAACGATCTCGGCCTGCGCCACCGCCGCGACGTGCTGAAGGATATCTTCGAGAGCGCCCTGCCGGCAACGCTGCAGGATGTGGTCATCGTCTTCGTCACCGTCTCGGGCCGCCGCAATGGCCGCCTGCTGCAGGAAACCTACGCCAACAAGATCTATTCGCAGCGCATCGGCAACCAGGTGCGCAGCGCAATCCAGATCACCACCGCCTCCGGCATCTGCGCCGTGCTCGACATGCTGGCCGACGGCACCTTGCCGGCGACCGGCTTCGTCAAGCAGGAAAACATCGCGCTGGATGCGTTTCTCGCCAATCGTTTTGGGCGCGCTTATGCGCAGCACGAGATGGTAAGCCGGCTGGCAAGCTGAGCTACTTCACCCTCCCCCTTGTGGGGAGGGTCGGCTCGCGGTCGGAGCGAAGCGGAGATGGCGAGACGGGGTGGGGGTGAGCGCCGACAGTTGGCGAGGACCCCCACCCCGCTCCGCTACGCGGATCGACCCTCCCCACAAGGGGGAGGGTAAGCGCCCGCTACTTCCGCAGAGCCATCGGTCGTCCGAGCAGAAACCGGATGAAGTTGCCCGCGGTCCGCGGCGCAATGCGGGGCTGCGTCGCCTGTCGTGGCGCGCTTTGCCTTCGCGCTGGCACCTTGGGTTCGACAGCCGGTCGGCCCACCGTGAAGGAGGGCCCCGAGACCGGCTTGCCCCTCAACACGTTGGCGACGTTGTTGTCATGGATGACGATGCACCATTGCGCGCCCTTCGATGCCGCCACGACGGTGTTGAAGCGCGTCGCCATTTTTGCGTGGTGCTCGCTGTAGACGCCGCTCATCGCCGGCGATCTCCTTTCGACCAGCGTGCCGAACGCCGACGTGACATAGTAGTGGTGCGTGTAGCGTCCGCTTGCCGTGTCGAAATTCTGGCCGTCCGGAAAGGCAATGTAGAGCGGCTGCAGGTCCACCACACGCTTTTCGATCTCCCGGCGCGCGTAGTGCTCGACGCGCTCCATGAAGGTCGGCGCCAGCGCGTCGTCGCTGTCGAGCCGCGTGAGCGAAACATAGTCGGCATCGGTATCGGCCTGGACGAAGGCATTGAAGCGATCATTGTAATCCTCGCCCGCCTCGACAAGGATCGGCCTGACGTCGACACCGGCCACGCAGCTGCACACGGTGCGAATATAGTTCTCGTGCGTATCGGCATCGAACGCCAGAAGGACGGAAAAATCCTTCAGCGACTGGCCTTCGAGCGACGACGCGCAATAGGTGTCGAACAACGCCAGGCGCTCGACCAGCCAGACCGGGTCGAGATTGGCGCGGCCCTTTCCGTCCCACTGGCTTGGCTTGAAGCCAGCGGCGATGTTGTAGCGTATGGCGATGTATTTCTTCAGGCCGGTGTCCATGGACCGACACTTAGTACATTCCGCTGATCTGCGACAACCAACGGCTGAGCGGCCACCCTCCCCCTTGTGGGGAGGGTCGGCTCGCGGTCGGAGCGAAGCGGAGATGGCGAGACGGGGTGGGGGTGAGCGCTGACGGTCGGCGAGGACCCCCACCCCGCTCCGCTACGCGGATCGACCCTCCCCACAAGGGGGAGGGTAAGCGCACTTCAAATATGCAGCGCGTGGCCCAGCGCCTTCAGCGCCGCTTCCTGGAAGCCTTCGCCTTGCGTCGGATGCGCATGGATGGTCCCGGCGATATCCTCCAGCCGCGCGCCCATTTCCAGCGCCAGGCCGAACGCCGCCGCCAGTTCCGACACGCCTTGCCCGACCGCCTGGATGCCCAGCACCAGATGGTTGTCCGCGCGGGCGGCAACACGAACAAACCCGTCCTCGCCGAGTTTCGTCATCGCCCGGCCGTTGGCGGCGAAGGGGAACTGGCCGATCTTGATTTCGCCTGAAGCCTTCGCCTCCTCCGGCGTTAGCCCTGCCGTCACCAGCTCCGGATCGGTGAAGCAGACGGCCGGGATCGAGCGCTTGTCCCAGCTGCGCTTGTGGCCGGCGACGATCTCGGCCACCATTTCGCCTTGCGCCATCGCCCGGTGCGCCAGCATCGGCTCGCCGGTGACGTCGCCAATGGCATAGATGCCGCGCATCGAGGTGCGGCACTGGTCGTCGATCTTGATGAACTTGCCGGCCATGTCGAGATCGATCTGATCGAGGCCCCAGCCCTCCGTCACCGGCTTGCGGCCGACCGTGACCAGGATCTTGTCTGCCGCGATTTTGGTGCTCTTGCCGTCCGCGGTCTCGACCAGCAGCGCGTCGCCCTTGACCCCCTTGGCCTTGGCGCCAAGCATCACCTCGACGCCGAGCTGGGCCAGCCGTTTCACCACCGGCCGGGTCAGTTCCGCATCATACTGCGCCAGCACGCGCGGCAGCGCCTCGACCACGGTCACCGCGGCGCCCATTTTGGCGAACGCCATGCCGAGTTCCAGCCCGATATAGCCGCCGCCGACCACGGCGAGCTTTTTCGGCACCTCGCCGAGAGCCAGCGCTTCTGTGGATGAAATCACCGGGCCGCCGAACGGCAGGAACGGCAGTTCCACCGTCGCCGAGCCGGTGGCGATCACAACCGTTTCGGCGCGGATGATCTGGGTGCCGGTCTCGGTCTCGACCGCGACGGTCTTGCCGTCGCGGAACGTCGCCCAGCCATAGACGGTCTTGACCTTGGCCTTCTTCAGTAGCCCGGCAACGCCCCCGGTCAGCCGGCTAACAATGCCGTCCTTCCACGCAACCGTCTTGCCGAGATCGAGCACGGGCGCTGCTACCGAGATGCCGAGCGGACTGCTGCCGCCGGCCATATGCGCGACCTTCTCGAACTCTTCCGCCGCATGGATCATCGCCTTGGACGGGATGCAGCCGACATTGAGACAGGTGCCGCCCGGTTTGCCGGCTTCAACGATCACCGTATCGATGCCGAGCTGGCCGGCACGGATAGCGCAGACGTAGCCGCCGGGCCCGGCGCCGATGACCAGCAGCTTGCAGGAGATTTCTTTCATGGCATGACCCTTTGATGCGAGGGAATGTTCCGTCGCGATCCTTCGCGCCCCCCTCTGTCCTGCCGGACATCTCCCCCACGAGGAGGGAGATCAGCAGCTTCGTCGCTTCGCTCATTCCTGCAACGGTGAAGATTGGCGAAACCCTGCGTGACGTCCAATCTCCCCCCTTGTGGGGGAGATGCCTGGTAAGGCAGAGGGGGGCGCTGTCCCGCCGTCATCTCGCTTGTTCCGCCCCTCAATCCACAAATATCAGCGCTGGCGTCTCAATCAGCGCCTTGATCCGCTGCACAAACACCGCCGCATCCCAGCCGTCGACCACCCGGTGATCGAAGCTCGATGACAGGTTCATCATCTTGCGCGGGATGAACTGGGTGCCGTCCCAGACCGGCCGCACCATCATCTTGTTGACGCCGACGATCGCCACCTCAGGATGATTGATGACCGGCGTCGTCGCCACGCCGCCCATGGCGCCGAGCGAGGTGATGGTGATGGTCGATCCCGACAGCTCGTCGCGGCTGGCCGTGCCGGACTTCGCCGCTTCGGCCAGGCGGTTGAGCTCGGCCGCGCAATCCCAGAGGTCGCGCGCCTCGGCGTGCTTGACCACCGGCACCACCAGGCCCGACGGCGTCTGCGCGGCAATGCCGATATGGACGCCGCCATGCTGATGGATGATGCCGGCCTCGTCGTCGAACAGCGCGTTGATGTTGGGCTGGTCGGCAATCGCCTTGACCATCGCCCGCATCAGGAACGGCAGCAGCGTCAGCTTCGGCCTCTCCACACCCTTGCGCTTTTCCTTGTTGAGCGCCGCGCGCAACTCCTCAAGTGCTGTGACGTCGATCTCCTCGACATAGGTGATGTGCGGGATGCGTGACTTCGCCAGCGACATTTTTTCGGCGATCTTGCGCCGCAGTCCGATGACCTTGATATCCTCGACGCTGTCATTACGCGCCAGACCCGACGCCTTCGCTACCTGCGGTCCGCGTGCCAGGAATGCCTCGATATCTTCGTGGCTGATGCGGCCGGCAGGGCCGGTACCCGACACCTGGCGCAGATCGATCCCCGCCTCCTTCGCCCTGAGCCGGATGGCGGGCGACGCCAGGGGCTTTTCGCCCTCCGGGCGCGGCGCGCCGGAGGGTGCCGCACCTTTAGATGTCGGCGCAGCACCCCCACCCCTGGCCCCTCCCCACAAGGGGGAGGGGGATTCAGTCTCAGCTGCCCGTGGGCTTTTGGCTGCTGGTGCAGGTGCTGGCGACTTGGCGTAGGATTTCGTGGCCGAAACGCCTCCCTCTTGTGGGGGTCCGGAGGACGGGCGAGACCCGTGGCTCGCCCCGGCAGGGGTGGGGGTCGGTGCCGCCGTGACCTCTGACGATTTCGAGCCTTCCGCGACATTGCCCTCCCCCGCCACCTTCAGCCGCACGATGGGCGAGCCGATCGCCACCGTGTCGCCGATCTCGGCGCCCAGCCACAGGATCTCGCCATCGACCGGCGAAGGTATTTCCACCGTCGCCTTGTCGGTCATGACGGCGGCAAGCACCGAGTCCTCGCGCACGAGGTCGCCGACCTTGACGTGCCACTCCACAAGTTCGGCCTCGGCGACGCCTTCACCGACATCCGGCAGCTTGATGATGTGTTCGCCCATCCCTAGGCTCCCATGGTTTCGAGAAGCGCGCGGCCGACACGGGCCGGCCCCGGGAAATAATCCCATTCCTGCGCATGCGGGTAGGGCGTGTCCCAACCGGTGACGCGCGCCACCGGCGCTTCCAGATGGTAGAAACAATTTTCCTGCACCAGCGCCGACAGCTCGGCGCCGAAGCCGGAGGTCAGTGTCGCCTCGTGCACGACGACGCAGCGTCCGGTCTTCTTCACCGAAGCGACTATCGCGTCGAGATCGAGCGGCAGCAGGGTCCGCAAATCGATGATCTCGGCATCGATGCCGGTTTCTTCCACAGCCGCCTGCGCGACATAGACCATGGTGCCGTAGGCGAGCACGGTGACGGCCGAGCCCGCCCGGCGGATCGCCGCCTTGCCGAGCGGCACCGTGTAATGGCCGTCGGCGACCTCGCCCAGTTCATGCTTCGACCATGGCGTCACCGGTCGGTCGTGATGGCCATCGAACGGTCCGTTATAGAGCCGCTTCGGCTCCAGAAAAATCACCGGATCGGGATCCTCGATCGCCGCGATCAGCAGTCCCTTGGCGTCGTGCGGATTGGACGGCACCACCGTCTTTAGTCCCGACACATGGGTGAACAGCGCTTCCGGGCTCTGGCTGTGCGTCTGGCCGCCAAAGATGCCGCCGCCGGTCGGCATGCGGACAACGATCGGGCAGGTGAAATCGCCGTTCGAGCGGTAGCGCAGGCGTGCTGCTTCCTGCGTCAGCTGGTCGTAAGCCGGGTACATGTAGTCGGCAAACTGAATTTCCACGCATGGCTTCAGCCCATAGGCGGCCATGCCGATGGCGGAGCCGACAATGCCGGATTCGTTGATCGGCGCATCGAAGCAGCGGCTCTTGCCGTACTTCGCTTGCAGGCCTGCCGTGCAGCGGAAGACACCCCCGAAGAAGCCGACATCCTCGCCATAGACGATGACGCGTTCGTCGCGCGCCATCGACACGTCCATGGCGTCGCGGATCGCCTCGATCATGGTCCGTCTCGGCATGGTCAGACTCCCGCCTGCTGGCGCTGGCGCCTGAGATGCGGCGGCATCTCGGCAAACACGCCCTCGAACATCTCGCGCGTCGACGGCTTGCCGCCGGCATGCAGCGTGCCGTGGCCTTCAGCTTCCTTCTGCGCCGCGATCACCGTCTCGAGGATTTCCGCTTCGGCCTGGGCGTGACGCTCGTCCGACCAGACGCCGCGTTGGATCAGATGGTTCTTCAGCCGCATCACCGGATCGCCGAGCGGCCAGGCGTCGGATTCCGTCTTCGGCCGATAGGCCGACGGATCGTCCGAGCTCGAATGCGCGCCGGCACGGTAGGTGACATATTCGATCAGCGTCGGCCCGAGATTCTGCCGCGCCCGTTCCGCCGCCCATTTGGCCACGGCATGCACGGCGAGATAATCATTGCCGTCGACGCGCAGCGCCGGAATGCCGAAGCCGAGGCCGCGCGCGGCAAAGGTGCCGGAGCCGCCACGCGCAATGCCTTGAAACGTCGAGATCGCCCACTGGTTGTTGACGACGTTGAGGATGACCGGCGCCTTGTACGTCGAGGCGAACACCAGTGCGGAATGGAAATCGGATTCGGCCGTCGAGCCGTCGCCGATCCACGCCGCCGCGATTTTCGAATCGTTGCTGATAGCGGAAGCCATCGCCCAGCCGACCGCCTGGATGTATTGCGTCGCCAGATTGCCGGAGATCGAGAAGAAGCCATGCTCCTTCGACGAATACATGATCGGCAGCTGCCGCCCTTTGAGCGGATCGGCCTCGTTGGAATAGATCTGGTTCATCATCGTGACCATCGGATAGCCGTCGGCGATGAGCAGGCCGGCTTGCCGATAGGTCGGGAAATTCATGTCGCCTGGCGCCAGCGCCTTGCGGAAAGCGCAGCTCACCGCCTCTTCGCCCAGATGCTGCATGTAGAACGAGGTCTTGCCCTGGCGCTGCGCCATCTGCATGCGCGCATCGAAGCTGCGCAGCGTCATCATGTGGCGCAACCCCTCGAGCAGCTCCTCGTCGGTGAGCAGCCCGGCCCACGGCCCGACCGCCTCACCGGTGCGGTTGAGCACGCGGATGATCGAAAACGCCATGTCGCGGATGGTGCGCGGATCGACATCGATGTCCGGTCGCGGCACCGAGCCCGCCTTGGGGATAGGCACGTTGGAGAAGTCGGGCGTTCCGCCCGGCCGCACTTCCGGCTCCGGCACATGAAACCGCAACATCCCAGCATCGGTCATGACCATGGTCCTCCCATTTGCTGCGGTGATATTTGCACATCCGCGCGCCCGGCACAGCGCCAATTCATGGGGCGCCGCAACCCATCCGGCGTCACGGCCGGCAGGCGACCGCAAGATGCAGATATGTCGGCGAAATTTCTTGTCGATGTTGGGGAGCGGCGCGCAATTAGGCGCAAAGTTTTGCAGGATTTCCGGCAGATAGTCACTTCACGGCCTCCGGGAGAGATGAAGGCACCAAGGTCGGCGAACTCGCGCTTTCCTCTCCCCCGTCGATCGAGGGAGAGGTGTCGAGCGAAGCTCGACGGAGTGGGGGTCGACCCTTGGGCGCTAGGCAATGCTTGAGTGCCCTTCCTTTGTTCGTTCGCGGCGATTGCCAGGTGGTTCCCCCACTCCGTCTCGGCTTCGCCGAGCCACCTCTCCCCCTCCGGAGGCGAGGAAGGGCGCCAAGGTCTCGAACTCTCTGGAGAACGTTCACTCAGCGACCGCATCATGCTAACCACCCAGCATGGCGCAGAAAAAAGGATATGAGGTCGATTCGTGGCTGGCGAAGCCTGACGCGCGCATATCGATCGTCCTGCTTTACGGACCCGACCGCGGCCTCGTCGCCGAGCGGGCCAAAGCCTTTGCCGCGAAAACCGGCCTGCCGCTCGACGACCCCTTCTCGGTGGTCCGGCTCGACGGCGCGGAGGTCGATCGCGACCAGGGCCGGCTGCTCGATGAAGCCCGCACCGTGCCGATGTTCTCCGACCGGCGGCTTCTATGGGTGCGCAACGCCAGCGGTCAGAAGGCGCTGGCCGACGACGTCAAGGCACTGACGGCCGAGCCCGCGCGCGACGCCATCATTCTCATCGAGGCCGGCGACCTGAAAAAGGGCATCGGACTGCGCGCCGTGGTCGAGGCGGCCGACAACGCCATGGCGCTGCCTTGCTATGCCGATGAAGCCCGCGACATCGACAGCGTCATCGACGACGAGCTGCGCAAGGCCGGCATGTCGATGGCGCTCGATGCGCGCCAGGCGCTGCGCCGCAATCTCGGCGGCGACCGGCTGGCCTCGCGCGGTGAAATCGAAAAGCTGGTGCTTTACGCCCACGGCCAGAAGGACATTGGCCTCGATGACGTCAGGGCGATGTCCGGCGACGTTTCCGGCGCCTCCTTCGACGACGCGGTCGATGCTGTGCTGGAGGGCAGGATCGGTGACTTCGACACCGCCTTCACCCGCCACTGCCTGTCCGGCGGCCATCCTTTCCTGGTGCTGTCCTCGGCGATGCGGCAGCTGCAGCAGCTTCAGGTCATGCGCGGCCAGATGGACACCGCCGGCCGCAACGCCGCCTCGGCCATGGCCGCCGCCCGTCCGCCGGTGTTTTTCTCGCGGCGCAAGCTGGTGGAGAAGGCGCTGGAGCGCTGGAACGTCGAGGCGCTCAGCCGCGCGCTGAACCGGCTGCAATCGGCCGTGCTGCAGACCAGGCGCAGGCCGGATTTGTCGGAAGCGCTGGCACGGCAGGCGCTGCTCGGCATTGCGGTGGAGAGCGCGAGGCTGGCGCAGCGGTGATCTCCCCCCTTGAGGGGGAGATGTCGCCAAAGGCGACAGAGGGGGTCGCCGCGCGTGGAGCGCTGGCGCTTTCGCAACGACAAACGAGGTCGGCGCTTGATGCGAGACGACCCCTTCTGGCCTGCCGGCCATCTCCCCCTCAAGGGGGGAGATCAGCAGTTCGATCCCTTCGGCAATCGCCAATAAAAAGAAGGGCCGGCAACCGCCAAGCCCTTTCTTCATCCTAAGCCAGAACTTCATTCGCCGGCTAAATATGGCGCAACCCCAACCCTCTACCGCTCATCCTTCAACCGCCGGCATAGCTCGTCGAGCTGCTCCAGACTGCGGTAGTCCACGCGGATCGCGCCGCCTTTGCCCTTGTGCTCGATGGTCACGATCATGCCGATCGTGTTGGTCATCAGCCTTTCCAGCGCCAGCGTGTCGGCATCCTTGCCCGATGCGCCGTGTGCTGGTTTTGCCTTGGGCGGCGTGCCGCCCGCCGGCATCTGCGCCAGCGCCTCAGCCTGGCGCACCGAAAGCCCTTCTTCGACGATCTGCTTGGCTAGCCCGGCGGGATCCTGCGCCGTCACCAGCGTCCGGGCATGGCCGGCCGACAGCACGCCGTCGACCAGCATGTCGCGGATCACGTCGGGCAGCTTCAACAGCCTGAGCGTGTTGGCGACGTGGCTGCGGCTCTTGCCGATGACATTGCCGAGATCGGCCTGGGTGTAGCCGTGATCGTCGATCAACTGCTGGTAGCCGAGCGCCTCCTCGACCGGATTGAGGTCGGTGCGCTGGACGTTCTCGATGATCGCCAGTTCGAGCGCCGTGCGGTCGTTGACGTCGCGCACGATGATCGGGATCTCGGTCAGCCCGGCGCGCTGCGCCGCCCGCCAGCGGCGCTCGCCGGCGATGATCTCGTAGCGCCCGGCCTGCGTCGGCGAAGGCCGCGCCACTACCGGCTGCACGACGCCATGTTCGCGGATCGATTGCGCGAGATCCGTCAGATCGGCGTCGCCGAAATGCCGGCGCGGGTTTTTCGGGTTCGGGCTCAGAAACTCGATCGGCACCTTGCCGTCGGCATTCAGGCCTGGCTTTTCGGCCGCTGCCACCGGGCGGTCGATCTCCCCGATCAGCGCCGCCAGTCCACGCCCCAGTCTCTTTCTCGAAAGGTCTTCGCTCATCTCAATTCCAGATTCTTGATCGTTTCGGTGCCGGATCGGCTTTGTTTATCGACCCTGCCTAATCATGCAGCGCGCAATTTTCGCTCGCGGCGGATCACTTCGGATGCCAGTTGCAGATAGGCTTGGCTGCCGGAGCATTTCAGGTCATAGAGGATCGCCGGCTTGCCATAGGAGGGCGCCTCGGACACTCGCACATTCCTAGGAATGATCGTCTCGTAGACCTTGTCGCCCATATGTGCCCGCACGTCCTGCACCACCTGGTTGGCGAGGTTGTTGCGGCCGTCATACATGGTCAGCACGATGCCCTGGATGATCAAGTCCGGATTGATCGAACGGCGCACCTGCTCCACCGTTTCCAGGAGTTGGCTTAGCCCTTCGAGAGCGAAGAACTCGCACTGCAGCGGCACAAGAACAGAATCGGCTGCCGCCATTGAATTCAAAGTCAAAAGGTTGAGCGAGGGCGGGCAGTCGATCAGCACATAGCCGAACGGCGCACCGCGCTCGGTGGCGGCGCGCAGCGCGTTGCGCAGCTTAAGCACGCGATCCGGCGCCGAGGCGATTTCCATCTCGATGCCGAGCAGATCGAGCGTCGACGGCACGATCGACAGGCCGGGCACCGCCGTTGGAATGGCCGCCTCTTCCAGGCCCAGTTCGCCGGTCAGCACATCGTAGGACGAGACGGTGCGGTCCTTGCGGTCGATGCCAAGACCGGTCGAGGCATTGCCTTGCGGATCGAGATCGACGATCAGCACCTTTTCGCCGATGGCGGCCAGCGCCGTGGCCAGATTGATGGCGGTCGTGGTCTTGCCGACGCCGCCCTTCTGGTTGGCGACGGTGATGGTGCGAGGTCCGGTTTTCATGGGTCTGTGCCAGGTATTCATGTGGGCCAGGTATTCATTGCGTCGCCAAGGTTGCGAAGGAGAGCTTACGCCGTCCGCAGATCGGTCACTTCGAGGATGACGCCATGGGCGTCGGTCTTGCTCGGATATTCTACCAGATCGAAAGCCCAGCGGTGAGTGCTTTCTTCCACCTCGGAGCGGTAATCCCGGCCTTTGTGGAACAGCGCCCGCGATCCCTTGGTCAGCCACGGCGCCGACAGATCGAGCAGCGCCGGCAGCGCGGCCAGCGCCCGCGCCGTGATGATTTCCGGTTCGGAAACAAGCGCATAGCTGTCGTCAATGCGCCGGGCGACGACCCGTGCCGGCAAACCGAACTGGCCAATGACCGCCTGTAAAAACGATGCTTTCTTCCGGTTGCTCTCGACCAGATAGATCGACGCGCCATCGCGTTCGACCAGCAGGAAGGCCATTACCAGGCCCGGAAAACCGCCGCCCGAACCGAGATCGGCCCAGCGTTTGGCCTGCGGTGCGATTCGCGCCAGCTGCGCGCTATCCAGAATATGGCGGCCCCAGACATCGTCCAGCGTCGACGGCGCGGCCAGATTGATGCTGCGGTTCCATTTCAGGAACAACTGTTCGAACGTCACCAACCGATCGAATGTTTCACGTGAAACCGGTCCCGCGGCCTCTTGCAGGCTCGCCCATGAGGCAGCGCTCACGCAACGGCCCTTTGGGCGGCCGATTCGGCGTTGCGGACGTGCGCGACGATGATGGCCAGCGCCGCCGGGGTCATGCCTTCCATACGCTGCGCGTCAGCGATCGACCGGGGCTGACGCGTTAGCATCTTCTGCTTCAGCTCATTGGACAGGCCAGGAACATCGGCGAAATCCACCGACGCCGGGATCAGCCGGCTTTCCTCGCGCCGGATCTGTCCGACATCCGCCTGCTGGCGATCAAGGTAAACCGAATATTTCGCTTCCGTTTCGAGCCGCTCAGCGGTTTTGACGTCGATTGCGCCAAAGGCCGGCGCAACACGGGCCAGCCAGGCTATATCGACACCGGGATGAGCGAGCAATTCATAAGCGGAGCGGCGCACGCCGTCCCTGTTGATCTCCAGCCCATGCCGCGCCGCTTCGTTGGGCGTCATCGTCGTCGCAACTGCGAGTTCGCGCGCCCTATCAAGATCCTGTGTGACTTGATTGAACCGCTGTGTCCGCTCCGGCGACACGATACCAAGCCGATTTGCGAGAGGCGTAAGCCTTTCATCGGCATTGTCGGCGCGCAGCGATAGGCGAAACTCCGCCCGCGAAGTGAACATGCGGTAGGGCTCGGCAATGCCGCGGCTGGTGAGGTCGTCGACCATCACACCGATATAGGCTTCGGTGCGGCTGAGCACGATTTGGTCGTCGGCCGCCGCCTTGCGCGCGGCGTTGAGCCCGGCGAGCAGGCCCTGCGCTCCGGCTTCTTCATAACCGGTGGTGCCGTTGATCTGACCGGCTAGGAAAAGCCCCGCAATACGTTTGGCCTCAAGCGTCGGCTCCAACTCGCGCGGATCGACATGGTCGTATTCGATGGCGTAGCCGGGCTGCAGCATGGTCGCCCGCTCTAGCCCGGGTATAGTTTTGAGAATGTCGAGTTGCACATCCTCGGGCAGGGAGGTCGAAATGCCATTGGGGTAGACCGTGTCGTCGTCCAGCCCTTCCGGCTCGAGGAATATCTGATGACCTTCTCGATCGCCGAACTTGACGATCTTGTCTTCGATCGACGGGCAATAGCGTGGTCCGACCCCCTCTATCGAGCCGGAATACATGGCGGAGCGGCCGAGATTGGCGCGGATCAGCTCGTGCGTCGCCGGTGTCGTACGCGTGATGCCGCAATGGATTTGCGGATTCTTGATTGTGTCGGTGAGCAGCGAGAACGGCACTGGATGTTCGTCGGCCGCCTGGCTTTCCAGCGACGGCCAGTCGATGGTGCGGCCATCGAGCCGCGGCGGCGTGCCGGTCTTCAGCCGTCCAAGCGCGAAACCGGCGCGGCTCATCGTCGCCGACAGGCCAAGGCTCGCTTGCTCGTTCATCCGCCCGGCGACAATCTTCCTGTCGCCAATGTGGATGAGGCCGCGAAGGAAGGTGCCGGTGGTCAGCACCACGGCGCCGCACGCCAACCGGCGCCCGTCGGCCAGGAGCACAGCGGCGATGCGTCCATCCACGATGTCGAAGTCCAGAACCTCGCCTTCGACGACGTCGAGACCGTTCTGCTGCCGAATCGCTTCCTGCATGGCCAGCCGATACAGCTTGCGGTCGGCCTGCGTGCGCGGCCCGCGCACGGCAGGGCCTTTGCGGCGATTGAGCAGGCGGAATTGGATGCCGGCAGCATCGGCGATGCGGCCCATCAGCCCGTCCATGGCGTCGATCTCACGCACCAGATGGCCCTTCCCGAGGCCGCCGATCGCCGGATTGCAGGACATGACACCGATCGTGTCGAAGCGCAGCGTGACCAGCGCGGTCCTGGCGCCGGCGCGCGCGGCAGCGCACGCAGCCTCGCACCCGGCATGGCCACCGCCCACCACAACCACATCATAGCGATCGATCATTGTCCCTTCCAGATTCAGAGATTTCCCGACACATGTCCCCACGAGAGGACGCTGTCAAGGATTGCAGGTTGATTCGTTCACGTGGACCGGAGTGCTGAAAGTCGCAGAGGTGTTTCACGTGAGTCATAGGAGCAGCGAAGCCTCGTTTGGCGCTGCCCTTCATCTACCTTCCGGCATCTTCTCCCCATGAACGGGGACAATGAGGGGCGGTGCAGGCTTTCGGCCACTTGCCCTTTTGCCAACCGTCTCATTTCACGTGAAACACGCACTTGGGCGGCCCCCTGTGTTTCACGTGAGTCACTCACACAGCGCGCCCCCCTGTTTCACGTGAGTCACTTCCCAATGCAAAACTGCGAAAAGATCACGTCCAGCAGGTCCTCGACATCCACCGCGCCGACAATCCGGCCGAGCCGGTCCGCCGCAAGACGCAGCTCCTCCGCCCGCAGCTCCTGGCCGCGCTCTTGCCCCGACAAAGCCGAGATCAGAAAGCGCCTGGTCTCATTGAGCAGCTCCACATGCCGCAACCGCGACGGCAGGATGTCACCGGCATCGCCGATAGCAGCCGCGGCGCGCCTGCCGATCTCGGCCAGGAGTTCAGCCAACCCAGTGCCGTCCACCGTCGAGATCAACGCATCATACGCCTCCAATCGCGGCGAACCTTTCAAGAGATCGACCTTGGTGCCGATTCTCAAAGCCGGGGCCTCGACAGGCATGTTGCCGATCGCACTCGGGTCCGCCAGATCTTCCAGCAACAGCACCAGGTCAGCCGTGTGCGCCTTGGCCCGCGCCTTTTCGATACCGATCGCTTCGATCTTGCCGGGCGCCTCGCGCAGGCCCGCGGTGTCGGTTACCCTGACCCGCACTCCGTGGACATCCAGCACCACTTCGAGCAAGTCCCGCGTCGTGCCGGGCTCGTCGGTAACAATCGCCGCCTCACGCCTGGCCAGCGCGTTGAACAGGCTGGATTTTCCGGCGTTCGGTGCACCGAGGATGACAACCTCAAACCCGTCACGGATGATCTCGGCGGCATGGAAGCCATCGACATGCCGGCCGATCTCGCCCACCATTGCGCGCACATCGGACCAAACCGTGTCCGAAACGGAACCGGGCACGTCGTCTTCGTCGGCGAAGTCGATTTCCGCCTCGATCATGGCCCGTGCATGGATCAGGCGATGGCGCCAGCCAAGATAGAGTTCGCTTTGCACTCCTTCGGCATTCTGCACGGCAAAGCGCCGCTGCGCTTCGGTTTCGGCGTTGACCAGATCGGCCAACGCCTCCGTCTCGACCAGATCCAGCTTGCCGTTGAGAAGAGCCCGGCACGTAAATTCACCAGGTTCCGCATGACGCACGCCGTCAAACCCGGCAATGATCTCCAGCATCTTGCCGGCGACGGCGCGGCCGCCATGGACTTGGAACTCGGCGACATCCTCGCCGGTAAAACTGTTCGGCCCCGGAAAAAACAGCACCAGGCCGTTGTCGATAAGCGACCCGTCCACCGTTCGGAGCTTGCGCAGGGTTGCAACCCGGTCCTTGACCTTACCACCGGCAACCGTTTCGACGACGAATCGAGTCTTCGGTCCGGAAATGCGGATGACAGCGATGCCGGCGGGCAGGCGCCCGCTGGAAAGCGCAACGATCGAATCGCCTGAAATCATTTGCCCTTCTCACCGGTCGCCTAGCTGTCCGGTCGACAATCCCACAGTGCCGCGGCCGTCATGAACCGGCTGTTCGTCAATATCAAGGTCGATCGCGGGAGCGGCCGGACATTACCAAATCTGTATAGCCGCCTTGTCATCCATGTGCGAGCAGTCGGGTCCTAATCCCGACGCCAAGCAGTTCTGGGCGGGCCAGCAAGCCCTACGGCAGGCCGGCATCGTTAATGCCTGTTCCTGGCCCGGAACCGTGAAGCTGGCGCCCATCTCCCCATGGGGAAAGCCTCGTTCCGGTTGCGAATCGGAAATCCCGACCCGCGTCACGCCGATCGTCGCCCGATTGGAACGGATGCGAATCGACTTAACATTGGCCAGTGGCATCCGGCCGCCGACCGGCAGACCGGGGCTGTGCACCGCTATCATGCCGGTGGCGACGGATCCGTAGGAACCGAGCCGCTGCTGCGACGCCGGTAGCTCAACCCGTGTTTCCGTCCAACGCCGAAGGAAGCGGCTTCACATCAATGGATGGCGGCCGCGGCGCGAACAGCAAATCCTTGGCCGCGACCACCGCTCCGACCGTGATCAGGATGCAAGCAACAGCCACCGACCAGTGAAACACACCAAAGCCTGCCAGCAGAAGCACGATGACCGACAAGAGGGGCGCCGCGTAGGAGAGGGCGCCGAGGATCATGATGTCGCCGTGCTTGCAGCCATAGTCCCAGGCGTAAAAGCCGGCGCCTAGCGGTATTACGCCCAAGATGACGATGGCGCTCCACTGCGTCGCCGTCTGTGGCCAGACGGTAGCCTCAAGCGTCAGGTGCAGCACCAAGGCGACCGCAGCCGTGATGAAGCAGTAGCCGGCGACGACATCGGTCGGCACCTTGCCAAAGCGGCGCGATAAAACCGAATAGCCGGCCCAGATGAAAGCGCAGAACAGCGCGATGACATGCCCCTTCATCACACCATTGGCCAGTCCGATCGTGCCGCCCTTGGTGATCACCACAATGGCGCCGGCAAGGCCGAGCACGACGCCGGCGATGTGATGGGCCCTAAGCTTTTCTCCAGGCAGGAAGGCGGCAAAGACGACGATCAGCAACGGCCAGAGATAGGCGATCAGGCTGACCTCGACCGGCGGCGCCGACTGGATGGCGAAGAAATAGGCGCAGTGATAGATGCACAGCCCCGCTGTGCCGAGCGCCCAGACCTGCCACGGCTGGCGCAGCGACTTGGTCGCCGCCGGACGGACAAGCCAGCTCGACGCGCCGGCCAACCCGCCAAGCAGAAACGTCATCGCCGCCAGCTGAAAGGGCGGAATCGGTCCAGCCGCAGTCGAAAGCAGCGCCAGGAACGACCATGTCAGAATGGCCGAGAAGCCGATCAGGGTCGGGATTGTTTTCTTCATGCGGCCTCCGATCTTCGAGACGGGATTACTCGCATGACGACAGCTATGGAAATTGCCGCCCAAGGCCACGCCCTGTCGGAAATGCGACCTGTTTGCCCCCGTTCCCGGAACGGGGCTTCAATGCGAAACGATGGCCGACGAGAAGCTTACGTGTTCATCGAATCGAAGAAATCGGCGTTGGTCTTGGTCTGCTTCAGCTTGTCGATCAGGAACTCGATCGCATCCGTGGTTCCCATCGGCGCCAGGATGCGGCGCAGGACGAAGATCTTCTGCAGATCCTGCTTGGAGACCAGCAGGTCTTCCTTGCGGGTGCCGGACTTCAAAATGTCCATGGCCGGGTAGATGCGCTTGTCGGCGACCTTGCGGTCGAGCTGGATTTCGCAGTTGCCGGTGCCCTTGAACTCTTCGAAGATGACTTCGTCCATGCGGCTGCCGGTGTCGATCAGCGCGGTGGCGATGATGGTCAGCGAGCCGCCTTCCTCGATGTTGCGGGCCGCGCCGAAGAAGCGCTTCGGCCGCTGCAGCGCGTTGGCGTCGACACCGCCGGTCAGCACCTTGCCGGAGGACGGCACAACAGTGTTGTAGGCACGGCCGAGGCGGGTGATCGAATCGAGCAGAATAACGACGTCGCGGCCATGCTCGACCAGGCGCTTGGCCTTTTCGATGACCATTTCGGCGACCTGGACGTGGCGCACCGCCGGTTCGTCAAAGGTCGAGGACACGACCTCGCCCTTCACCGAACGCTGCATGTCGGTCACTTCTTCTGGCCGTTCGTCGATCAGAAGTACGATCAGATAGCATTCCGGATGATTGGCCGTGATCGAGTGGGCGATATTCTGCATCAGCACCGTTTTACCGGTACGCGGCTGCGCGTTGATGAGCGCGCGCTGTCCCTTGCCGATCGGCGCCACCAGGTCGATCACCCGCGACGAGATGTCCTTGCCGGTCGGATTGTCGATCTCCATCTTCAGCCGCTTGGTCGGATAGAGCGGCGTCAGATTGTCGAAATGGATCTTGTGACGGATCTTTTCGGGATCGTCGAAATTGATCGTGTTGACCTTGAGAAGAGCGAAATAGCGCTCGCCCTCTTTTGGGCTGCGGATCGGCCCTTCGACGGTATCGCCGGTCTTCAAGGAGAAGCGGCGGATCTGCGAGGGCGAGATGTAGATATCGTCGGGACCCGGCAGATAATTGGCATTGGCTGAGCGCAGGAAGCCGAAACCGTCCTGCAACAACTCGACCACACCATCGCCGATGATCTCGACGTCCTGGGCGGCCAGTTTCTTCAGGATGGCAAACATCAGTTCCTGCTTGCGCATGACGCTGGCGTTTTCCACTTCGAGCGATTCGGCATAGGCGATCAGCTCTGGCGGCTTCTTGTTCTTGAACTCTGCGAGTTTCATTTCTTGCATAGACGGACTCTGAATCTGCTTTGGGGAAAATATATCGGCTGGATGCGATAAATGCCGGGCGCGGCCGAAAGCATCAAGGGCGGCGCATGACGGGAAGGAAGACCCGTCTTTTATCGTCGGTCGGGGGAAAGAGCAAGCTGCGTTTTGTCGACCGAAATGGGCCTAGAACGGCTTGACGACAACCAGGATGACGATGGCGATCATCAGCAATGTGGGGATCTCGTTGACGATTCGCCAGTGCCGCGCCGGTTTTTCATTGCGGTCCTCGGCGAATTTCCTGACAGCACCGGCCAGATAGCCATGCACACCCGACAGCAACAGCACCAAGCCCATCTTGGCGTGCAGCCAGCCGCCGTGAAAGCCAAACACTTTCCAGGCAAGCCAAAGCCCGAACACCCAGGTGACAATCATCGCCGGATTGATGATGCCGCGCAGCAGACGCCGCTCCATCACCTTGAAGGTCTCCGACTGGACGGACCCCTTCTCTGCGTCGGCGTGGTAGACCAGCAATCGCGGCAGATAGAGCATGCCGGCCATCCAGGAGATGACGGCCAGGATATGGATTGCCTTCGCCCAGGGATAGAAACCCTCAGGCGCAAAGAAAAACAAAAGTGCGGTGAGAACAACCAGCACTCCGATGCCAATGGTCATGCGCATCATCGCCCCACGAGTGCTGTTGCCGCCCGTATTATCCGATTGAGCCATCAGCGTGTCGCGCTCCGCACCTGCTTCACCATCGCCTCGACATGCGCCACCGGCGTCTCCGGCGTAATGCCATGGCCGAGATTGAAGATCAGCGGTCCGTCGCCCAGCGCCTTGAGGATCGCATCGACGCCGTCCGACAGGGCTTTGCCGCCAGCCACAAGCCGCAAGGGATCGAGATTGCCCTGGACCGCACCTGAATGCTGCAGTTCGTTCGCAGCCGACAGGGGCACGGTCCAGTCGATCCCCAGCCCCGTCACCCCGGTCTTCTCACGATAGGTCTCGTAGCGGGCGCCGGCGCCCTTGGGAAAGCCTATGATCGGAACATCGCGATGAACCGCACGAACTTGCCTGACGATCTCCGCCACCGGTTGCACGCAGAACTGCTCGAAAGACGCATCATCAAGCACGCCGGACCAGGAATCGAAAATCTGCACCACGTCGGCACCGGCTTCGATCTGGCGGATCAAATAGGCCGCGGAGTGATCGGCGAGCACTTTCAGGAGATGCTTGAAGGCCGTCGGTTCGCGATAGGCAAACAGCCGCGCCGGCGCCTGGTCGGGTGTGCCGTGGCCGGCGATCATGTAGGTCGCCACCGTCCACGGCGCGCCGCAGAAGCCGATCAGCGTGGTCTCGTCAGGCAATCTTGCCCGCAGCCGGCGAACCGTCTCGTAGACCGGTTCGAGATTCACGTGAAACGTTTCGCCGTTGAGAGCCGAAATCACAGCTGCAGTGATTGGCGTCAGCAGCGGCCCGCGGCCCTCCTCGAAGCGGACATCGCGCCCCAGCGCATGCGGCACGACCAGAATGTCCGAGAACAGGATCGAGGCATCGAAGCCAAAGCGCTCGATCGGCTGCAGCGTCACCTCAACGGCCAGATCAGGATTGTAGCAAAGATCGAGGAAGGACCCGGCGCGCTTTCTGGTCTCGCGGTACTCCGGCAGATAGCGCCCGGCCTGGCGCATCATCCAGAGCGGCGGCGGAAACACTGCCTCGCCTCTCAGCACGTCCAGCACGATGCGGTTCTCGGGCATTGAGCGCTCTCTTCCCTGCCTTCTCTATAATTAAATAGTCTATTTCTAGAATCTTCTGATTCTAAGAGTCTGTTGGTATCGGTGGTTGTCACCTGTCCCGCTTTGCCCTGGAAAAGGCCAGCCAGCATTTTGTCGCGTGTTTCTTCCGCGGGATTGGCAAAGAGTGTGGATGACCAGGATTCCATCACTGGAGTCAATGGTTTGGCGTAGCAGCTGAAAAACCGCCTCTGTGGATGAAGCGCTGGCAAAAACGCCCGTCCCCAGATTTGTCCCCAGCCGCACCGTGGAGCTGACAGCGCATCGAATTGTGGACAACTGGCCTTCTGATACAGTCGCCTCCAGCCGGTCGCCTTTGCGGTCCCTATTTATCCACACAAGCCCACAGCCTGAGGCGCCCCCTGTGAACAAACCCCAGAGCTTCTTTCATCTGCACCTGATTTCCGACGCCACCGGCGAGACGCTGCTGGCGGCCGGCCGAGCCGCCTCGGCGCAATATAAGGATGCGCGAGCCATCGAGCATATCTATCCGCTCATCCGCACCGAAAAGCAGGTGGCGAAAGTCTTCGAGGACATAGAGGAGGAACCGGGCATCATCCTCTACACCGTCGTCGACCAGAAGCTGGCGCGCGGCATTGACGAGCGCTGCGCCACCATGGGGCTGCCCTGTGTTTCGGTGCTGGAGCCGGTCCTCACCGTCTTCCAGTCCTATCTTGGCACGCCGGCCGGCCGCCGCGTCGGCGCCCAGCATGTGCTCGACGCCGATTATTTCCACCGTATCGACGCACTCAATTTCACCATGGAGCATGATGACGGCCAGCTGCCGCTCAATATGGACGACGCGGATGTGGTGCTGATCGGCATTTCCAGGACATCGAAGACGCCGACCAGCATCTATCTCGCCAACCGCGGCATCAAGACCGCCAACATCCCGATCGTGCTCGGCGTGCCGGTGCCCGAAAGCCTGGTCGCTGCCACCAAGCCGCTGATCGTCGGGCTGATCGCCACCGCCGAACGCATCTCGCATGTCCGGCAGAACCGCGTGCTCGGCAACAGCAGCACCTACGAAGCGACCGATTATGTCGACCGTGCCTCGATCGCCGAAGAGCTCGCCTATGCCCGCCAGATCTGCACCCGCCACAATTGGCCGATGATAGACGTCAGCCGCCGCTCGATCGAAGAGACCGCGGCAGCCATTGTTGCCCTGCGGGGGAAGAATAGATGATGGGATGGCAACGCGACCTCCTGCCCCAATCAACCACTATCGACCAGGCCCAGAACCCATGACCGAAAAAATCATCCTCGCCTCCGGCAGCCCGTTCCGCAAAGCAATGCTCATCAATGCCGGGCTCGGCATCGAAGCGGTGCCTGCCGATGTCGACGAGCGTGCGCTCGAGGCGCCGTTGCAGGACAGCGGTGTGTCGCCGGAAGATGTCGCCCTGATACTCGCCGAAGCCAAGGCGACCGAGGTCAGCGAACGCAGATCGGGCGCCTTGGTGCTCGGCTGCGACCAGACTTTGTCACTGGGAGATGAAGTGTTCCACAAGCCGGCCGACATGGAAGGCGCCCGCCGCCATCTGTTGGCGCTGTCAGGCAAGACGCATCAGCTGAACAGCGCCGCCGTGCTCTGCCGCAACGGCAAGGTGCTGTGGCGCCATGTCGGCATCGCCAGCCTTACCATGCGCAAGCTCGATCCGGCCTTCGTCGGCCGGCACCTGGCCCGCGTCGGCGCCAAGGCGTTGTCGAGCGTCGGCGCCTACCAGATCGAGGGCGAAGGCATCCAGCTGTTCGAAAAGATCGAAGGCGATTATTTCACCATTGTCGGCCTGCCGCTGTTACCGGTGCTGGCGGAATTGCGTGCGCTCGGAGCCATCGATGGTTGAGAAAAAAGCTTTCGTCACCGGCCATCCGATCGCGCATTCGCGCTCGCCGAAGATCCACGGCTATTGGCTGAACACATACGGCATCGACGGCAGCTATTATGCGATCGATGTCGCGCCGGCCGATTTTCCCGAGTTCCTCTCGTCGCTCGAGGCCAATGGCTATCAGGGCGGCAACGTCACCATTCCACACAAGGAAGTCGCCTTCGCCCGGGTCGAGCGCCGCGACGAAGCGGCGGAGATGATCGGCGCGGTCAACATGCTGTGGCTGGACGACGGCGTGCTGTGGGGCGGCAATTCGGACTGGATCGGCTTTGCCGGCAATCTCGACGAGCATGCCCCGGGCTGGGAGAGAAACGCTCCGGCCGTGGTGCTCGGCGCCGGCGGCGCGTCGCGCGCGGTCATCCACGCGCTTAAAGTGCGCGGCATCAACGATATCCGCATCGTAAACCGCACACTGGCGCGGGCGCAGGAACTCGCCGACCGCTTCGGGGCCGGCGTCTCGGCGCATGGCGCGGTCGGCGACTTGCTTGGCGATGCCGGCTTGCTAATCAACACGACGGCACTTGGCATGCATGGCGATGCGACGCTGGCCGCCGATCCGGCCTGCCTGCCAGCTCACGCCATTGTCGCAGACATCGTCTATGTGCCGCTGGAAACACCGCTGCTTGCCGCTGCCCGCGCGAGAAATTTGAAGACGGTCGACGGGCTCGGCATGCTGTTGCACCAGGCTGTGCCCGGTTTCGAACGCTGGTTCGGCAAGATGCCGCAGGTCACGCCTGAGTTGCGACAGATGATCGTCGCCGACATCCTCGCCAAATGATGGGTCGCAAATGATGGGCGCCAAATGATGACCGTGCTCGGCCTCACCGGATCGATCGGCATGGGCAAGTCGACGACGGCGAAATTGTTCGTCGACGCCGGCGTGCCGGTGCATGACTCCGACGAGACCGTGCATCGCCTCTATGCCGGCAAGGCAGCACCTCTCGTCGAGGCGGCCTTTCCCGGCACCGTGATTGCCGGTTCGGTCGACCGCACCGAGTTGGCGCGCCGCGTGCTCGGCAACGCTGCTGCGCTGAAGACATTGGAGGCGATCGTCCATCCGCTGGTGCGGGCCGATGCCGATGCCTTTCTGGCAAGGCACCGCGCCGCCGGCGCGCCGCTCGTCGTGCTCGACATTCCGCTGCTGTTCGAAACCGGCGGCCGCAACCGTGTCGACAAGGTCGTCGTCGTCACCGCGCCGGCCGATATCCAGCGCGCCCGCGTGCTGGCGCGTCCTGACATGAGTGAGGAAAAGCTGGCGGCAATCCTGGCCAAGCAGGTGCCCGACGCCGAAAAGCGCCGGCAGGCCGATTTCGTCATCGACACCGGTGAAGGCATGGACGCCGCCCGCACCGCGGTCGGCGCGATCATTGCCGAGCTCTCAAGACGCTGAGCTCGCCTGCTAACTCCTGGGGGATAAGTCGCGCCCATCAGGCCCCTGACGGCAGGCTGTCGGCATTACCCATTGCCATTTTGTTCCGCCCCATGATTCTACTCCTCCAGGAGTAGGTTGATTCTATGCGTGAGATCATTTTCGATACCGAAACCACCGGACTCGACATGCGCGACGACCGCATCATCGAGCTTGGCGGCGTCGAGCTGGTCAACCGCTTCCCGACCGGCCGCACCTTCCACAAATTCATCAATCCGCAGGGGCGCGCCGTCCATGTCGAGGCGCAAGCCGTGCACGGCATCAGCGCCGCCGACCTCGTCGGCAAGCCGACCTTTGCCGAAATCGCCGAGGAATGGCTCGCCTTCACCGACGGCGCCAAGCTCGTCGCCCACAACGCCAGTTTCGACATCGGCTTCCTCAACACGGAATTCGGGCGGCTCGGCCAGCCGGCCATAGACACCGGGCGCGTCGTCGACACGCTGGCGCTGGCGCGGCGCAAGCATCCGATGGGCCCTAATTCGCTCGACGCGCTCTGCCGCCGCTACGGCATCGACAACGGCCACCGCACCAAGCACGGCGCGCTGCTCGATTCCGAGCTCCTGGCCGAAGTCTACATCGAACTCATCGGCGGCAAGCAGGCCGCACTTGTCCTCGACGCCGTCGTGGTGCAGCTCAACAGCAATGGCGACGTTGCCGATATCGACATCTCGATCGCCGCCAGGCCAATCGCCCTGCCGCCGCGCCTGACCGAGGGCGAGCGAGCGGCGCATGCGGGGCTGGTGGCGACGCTCGGTGAAAAGGCGCTGTGGCTGAAGGTGGCGGCGGGGTGAACGGATCGCGGAGGTAGCGTTCCGTCACACCCCTCTCTGGCCTGCCGGCCATCTCCCCCTCAAGGGGGGGAGATCAGCAGCTTCGCCGCTCCAGCCCATTCCTGCAACGTCTAAATTTGGCGAAGGTCGCGATGACGGCCAATCTCCCCCCTTGAGGGGGAGATGCCTGGCAAGGCAGAGGGGGTGCTGTCCCGCCAGCATCTCAGTATACTAAAAGCCCGGCACGAAGCCGGGCTTTCAACTCATGCGCGTGACGCTTGCCTTCAGCTCACCTTGACCTTCGATGCCGCCTGGTCCTCGGCCAGCTTCTGCTGGAACATCTGTGCAAAATCGATCGGGTCGAGCATCAACGGCGGGAAGCCGCCATTGCGGGTGGCTTCGGCGATGATCTGGCGGGCGAACGGGAACAAAAGCCGCGGGCATTCGATGAACAGGATCGGCAGCATGTGCTCCTGCGGGAAGCCGGCGATGGCGAAGACGCCGCCATAGACCAGTTCGACATTGAACAGCACTTCCTGGTCGAAGGACGCCTTGGCGTTCAAGGTCAGATTGACGTCGAACTGCTTGTCGGAGAGCGGGTTGGCATTGACATTGACGTTGATCGCAATGCCTGGGGCCTTGTCGCGGCCGCGCAGCGAGTTCGGCGCGCCGGGGCTTTCGAAGGACAGGTCCTTCACATACTGGGCAAGCACGTTGAGCGACGGCTGCGCCGTTTCGCCGTTGCCGTTGGCGGCGCCGACCGGCGCGTCATCTTTGCTGGCCATGAGCCTTGTTCCTTTTGCCTGGACAGCAGCGCTGACCGAATTGAAATCGGGCGTTGGCTAGCATGGTCGGCAAGACAAGACAAGGTTTGCCGCCTTCAGGCCGAAAGGGGTCAATAGTCAGTCGTTGGCAAGGTGACGTTCAGTCGTCCTTCAGGCGGCGCCACGGCGAGTTATGGTCGGGACCGCGCTTGAAATCGTCCTCGCGCGAATAGTCGCGGTCGTCGAGGTCGATGACCTTGTCGCGCGACCTGCCGCGAAAACCGCCGGCGGTGAAATCGGTCGCGACGACGATGCGGCCCTTGAGCCTGCGCCAGGCAAGGTCGCGCACCGGCGGCAGGAACAGCAGCAGGCCGATAATATCGGTAATGAAGCCAGGGATGATCAACAGGATCGCGGCGACCACGATCATGGCGCCATGCGCGAGCTGGCGGCTGGGGTCGCCGCCGCCGGCCATCTCGGCGCGGACCCGCGCCATGACGCCAAAACCCTGGTGCCGGAGCAGAAGCACGCCGGCAATGCTTGAAGCCAGCACCAGGCCGACCGTGGCGAGCGCCCCGACCTCGCGGCCGACAATGACGAAACCGGCGATTTCCAGCAGCGGCAGCGCAAGCAGGAACAGAGGAAGGAAGGAAATGCGCAAGTCTTGACCGATCGTTTCCATGTTTGCCGGGCGGCGCATAATCGCCGCTGGCACTGAGGCCGTTAGATAGGTATGCCTGCCTTTGATTTGAATGATTGCGCCATGCGTTCTATATGCTTTGCATGTTTAACGCCATGCGACCGCCGCCCGATTGGCTGACGGTCCCGGCCAAGTCAGGGATTGATTGGCGAAAGATATGGGATTCTTCGACTTCGGCACCATTTTCTTTCTGATTGCGGCGGTGGTGATCTTTTTCCAGCTGCGCAACGTGCTTGGCCGCCGCACGGGCAGCGAGCGCCCGCCCTTCGATCCGTACACGGCCAGCCGCACCGAGAAGGACGCGACCCAGAAGCCCGAAAATGTGGTTTCGCTGCCACGCAAGCGCATGCCGGGCGAGACGGCTGCCGAGACCTATGCGGCCATCGATGCCTTCGCCAAGCCCGACACCGACCTCAACAAGGGCCTGCGCGCGATCAAGGACAATGATCCCTCCTTCGACCCCAAAGTCTTCGTCGACGGCGCCAAGATGGCTTATGAGATGATCGTCATGGCCTATGCCGATGGCGACCGAAAAACGCTGAAGAACCTGTTGTCGCGCGAGGTTTTTGACGGCTTCGTTGCCGCGATTGGCGACCGCGAGGCGAAAGCCGAAAAGATCCAGTCCTCCTTCGTCGGCATCGACAAGGCCGACATCGTCTCGGCCGAGATGAAGGGCGGCGAGGCCCACATCACGCTGCGCATCGTGAGCGAACTGATTTCGGCGACCCGCGACAAGGCGGGTGCCGTCATCGACGGCGATCCCGAGACGGTGGCCGAGGTCAAGGATGTCTGGACCTTCGCCCGCGACACACGCTCGCGCGATCCGAACTGGAAGCTGGTCGCCACCGAGGAAGAAGACTGAGCCTATGCATGTCGCCCGGTGCGGGCAGCTTTTTTGGGATAGCGACATGCAGGCAAACATCGGCAGTGGCGAGGCTGAGGTGTCGCTCTCGCCGCTTTTCGTGGAAAAGTCCTTCGATGATCTTCCCGGTTGGAATTTCGATGACCATCTGCCCGCTTTCGAAGCCTTCCGCCGTTCGGCCTTTCATGTCCTGAACAAGCCCTACCGCACCGGTTCGTTGGGCGTCCGGTTCGACGCGTTTGCCGGCGCTTATGACGAGGCGCGCACCGTTTCGCCGGCGAATCGGTCGGCGGCCAAGGGTTTTTTCGAGCGCCATTTCGCCCCAGTCCAGATTCGATTCGAAAACCCCGGCCTGGTCACCGGCTTCTACGAGCCGGAGGTCGAGGCCTCACCAGTGCGCACGGATGAATTCACGGTGCCGCTGCTGGAGCGGCCTTCCGATCTCGTCGACATCGATGATGCCAACCGTCCTCGAGGGATGGACGACTATCTCGCCTTCGCCCGCGATACGCCGCAGGGCCTGGTGGAGTATTTCGACCGCAGTGAGATCGAGAGAGGCGCGCTGGCCGGCCAAGGCCTGGAAATCGCCTGGCTTGCCGACAAGGTCGACGTCTTCTTCATCCATGTGCAAGGTGCGGCCAGGCTGAAGATGACCGACGGCCGGCTTTGCCGCGTCACCTACGCCGCCAAATCCGGCCAACGTTTCAGCGGTCCGGGGAAGATTCTCGCCGAACTCGGCGAAATCCCACTGGAAAAAGTGACGATGCAGTCTATCCGCGCCTGGTTCAGGGCGCATCCGGATCGCGTCGACGAGATCCTCTGGCAGAACCGCTCCTATATCTTCTTTCGCGAAGCCGATGTCGACGATGCCGCACTCGGTCCTATCGCCGCCGCCAAGGTGCCGTTGACGCCGGGCCGTTCGCTCGCGGTCGACCGCCTGCGGCACACATTCGGTACCCCCTTCTACATCGACGCTCCGTCGCTGACCGCCTTCGACGGAAAACCGTTCCGGCGGCTGATGATTGCGCAGGACACCGGCTCGGCCATCACCGGACCGGCGCGGGGCGATCTGTTCGCCGGCTCCGGCGATGCGGCCGGCGAGATCGCCGGCGTCGTTCGCAATGCGGCCGATTTCTATGCCTTGGTTCCACGCGCTCTCGTTTCGGAATCGAATCGATGAGCAAGCGCCCCGATAAACTCAACGAAGACGACCGGGTGCTGTGGAACCTGGTGGCGCGCACCGCCCGACCGCTGAAGGGCCGGACCGCGGTCGAGATTCCCGACATCGTCGTCGACCCCAAGCCGGCACAGACGCCGGTCGCTGTCGGTCCGGTCCTCGCCGCCAAGCCGAAGGCGCAGCATGTATCGCACGCGCTGGACGAGCCGACATTGGACAAGCTGAAGAAGGGCCGGCTGCCGATCGAAGGCCGCGTCGATCTGCATGGCATGACCCAGGACGAGGCCTATTCGCTGCTGTTTTCGTTCCTGCACCGGGCCCATGCCGGCGGCATCCGCTATGTCCTCGTCATTACGGGAAAAGGGTCGTCGTCGGGCGGCGACGGCGTCTTGCGGCGCGCCGTGCCTGCCTGGCTGTCGACGCCTGCCTTCCGGCCGCTGGTCTCCAGCCACGATCACGCCGCCCGCAACCACGGCGGTTCGGGCGCGCTCTACGTTCGACTCAGGCGAACCCGCTGATGACGCCGTTCGGCGAAAAACTGCGGGCGCTTCGAGCCGAGCGCGGCTTGCGCCAGAAGGACATGGCGCAGGCGATCGGAGTCAGCGCCGCCTATTTGTCGGCGCTGGAACATGGCCGCCGCGGCGCGCCGACCTGGACGCTGATCCAGAAGATCATCGGCTATTTCAACGTCATCTGGGACGATGCCGAAGAGCTGGCGCGTCTGGCCGAGGCCTCACATCCGCGGGTGAGACTCGATACGTCCGGCCTCAGTCCTGCCGCCACCGAGTTGGCCAATCTCCTGGCCGAAAACATCGAGAAGCTGGACGAAGCCGAGCTTGCCCGCATCACCGGCTCGATCCGGGCCGCACTGGAGCGGCGTAAGTAGGGCGGCGCCAAGGCCACGAATGCTCATCAATAGCGCCGGCATTTCATCCTGAAGGCGATGCCCGCCGGCCGTTAGCCAGCGGGCATATAGCGAGATTACTTCGCGCCGGCCTGGCCGCCACGGCCGCCATTGCTGTCATGATCGCCGCCGCGACCGCCACCCAGGCAGTCCGAGGTGAGATCGCAACAGCGATTGCCCCACTGGTTGTTCTTGGCGCAGCCGGTCTGGTCGGCCATAGCGGATCCGGCCAGGGACGATACCGCGATGGCGGCGAGGAAAGCATTACGCAGGAAAGCAGTCATTTGAAGTCTCCATGGTTGGGTTTCTGTTTACGGCTGTGTGTCGCCGCTGGAGACGGTTTGGTTCACGCAGGTAGCGAAATTTTTTGAGGAGGCGTTTCGAGAGATAAGATTTCGAGGGCAGCGCTGCCCTCATCCGCCTGCCGGCGACTATTTTGCAACGTTGACGATTGGCGAAATCACCGATGGCAGCATCTTTCTCCCCGTCATATACGGGGAGAAATGCCCGGCAGGGCAATGAGGGGCAGCGCCGACTTGCGGTTATCTCGTGAAAGTTATTAGCCGCGGGCTTCCGACGAAGCTGTTCGCAGCGACGCGCTCACATGCATCGTCCTTATTTACTGAACCGCGCCGACCAGCACCTGCTGGCCGCCGCGGATCGAGACCCAGCGGCCGGTGTTGTCGATGGCCTGCCGCTTGAGGAAGCGATAGCCGGTGGCGTCCCAGATCTTCACCTTGTCGGTCAGATTGTCGAGGACGTAGTCGCCCTTGTCGGTGCGCACCGTCAGCACGGCATGGCCTTCGCCGTCCGGCTTGCGCACGACGGTGATCAAGAGATCGGCCAGCGACACGCCAGAGCGCGAGAGCTGGCGGCGCTTTTCCAGCACATAGTCTTCGCAATCGCCGACGCCCTTGTCGGGATAGGCCCAGACCTCGTCCTTGCCATAGATGTCGTAGTCGCTCATCGGCTTTACGGCGGCGTTGACCCTTGACGTCACGTTGATCAGCTTGCGCATGAAGGCGTCGGTCATCGCGGCGGGGTTGAGGTTGCTCGGCCGGATCGAGCATTCGCCGGGCTGGGTTTTACAGAAATCATAGTGGCCGATCGGCTGCGAGGTCATGCCGCCCGTCGCCATGGCGCCGCCTGCAAGTGCCGGCACTGCCCCGCACGCAGAGATCGCCAGCCCTGCTGCCGCCCACAAGCGCAGCGTCCGTGCTATCGGTGAGGAAGTCATTGTCCCCGTTCGCCCTTGTTGTTAACGAAAGGTTAAAGGGGATTTACACTCCGTGTCAATTATCGGGGGAGCCAGATTCTTCGGCATGGTTACCCGCGCCCGCCCAACAGCGTCTATTGTGCAACAGAACGCCTGTGGCGCGCAAAATCGCCCCGCTGCTGCGGGCAATGCACTCTGCAGCCGGATCGAGCCTCAGCTTTTGGCGGAGCGGACCAGCTTGGGTTTCACCGCTACGCGTGTTTGGCGGCCGTAGCTTGTGATGAAATCGACGATGCGCGGAACGATTTCCGAGCGGAATCGCGACCCGTTGAAGACGCCGTAATGGCCGACGGCCGGCTGCATGTAATGCGCATGCCGGTCAGCCGGGATGTTGGGGCAGAGATCATGCGCGGCCTGGGTCTGGCCGAGGCCGGAAATGTCGTCGTTCTCGCCTTCGACCGTGAACAGCGCGACATTGCGGATCGCCTTGGTGTCGACCACCTCGCCGCGATGCGTCATCTCGCCCTTGGGCAGCGCATGGCGCACGAACACCGTGTCGACGGTCTGCAGATAGAATTCCGCCGTCAGGTCCATCACCGCCAGATATTCGTCGTAGAAATCGCGGTGCTTCTCGGCACTGTCGCCGTCATGCTTGACCAGGTGCATGAAGAAGTCCTTGTGGGCGGTGATGTGCCGGTCGAGGTTCATGCTCATGAAGCCCGACAGCTGCAGGAAGCCCGGATAGACTTCGCGGCCGAAGCCCGGCACCGGCCAGGGCGCGTGCATGATGACGTTGTCGCGGAACCAGTCGATGCCCTTTTCCTTGGCCAGCAGATTGACCGCGGTCGGATTGCGGCGGGTGTCGATCGGCCCGCCCATCAAGGTCATGGTCGAGGGCACGAAGGGATCGCCGCGCTTTTCCATCAGCGCCACCGCCGCCAGCACCGGCACCGAAGGCTGGCACACCGCCATCACATGGGTGTCCGGCCCCAGCGCATGCAGCATGTCGATGATGTAGTCGATATAATCGTCGAGGTCGAAATGGCCGTCGGTCACCGGCACCATGCGGGCATCGACCCAGTCGGTGATGTGCACGTCGGCATAGGGCAGCATCGCCTCGACCGTGCCGCGCAGCAGCGTCGCATAATGGCCCGACATCGGCGCCACGATGAGAAGCTTGGGGTCGGCCTTGCGCCCGGCGGGCACCGACCGCTCGAAGTGGGTGAGATTGCAGAACGGCCGCGACCACACGGTCTTTTCGCTGACCTCGACGCTCTTCCAGTCGACCACGGTCTTGCTCAGGCCGAAATGCGGCTTGCTGTAGCGGCGCGTTGTGCGCTCGAACAGTTCGGCGGTGGCAGCGACCGAGCGGCCCCACGGCGTATGCGAAAACGGATTGAGCGGGTTGGTGTAGAACAGCCGCACTGCATCGGCATAAAGCCGCGCGGGCTGCAGGGCGGCATGGTTCATTTCATAGAGCTGGTAGAACATCAGGTACTCCGCAGCTGCCGTGACCGAAGGGACGACGGACAGCGCCGAGCCTTGAATGTCTCGCGCGGAGGTTAACAAGATATTGCTGCGATGCAATACGTCACGTGGCGTGACATATGCCAATCTTTCGTCCGAGGCCTTGAGAAACCGCGTTGGGCGGGTGCAGCCGGCTCAATGTGCACTGCAAAATGCAAGGCTGTTGGACAACGGGGCAGGATGCGTCCGGCCCGATCGGGCCGGACTTGGACAGATCTAGACGCGCGCCATGCACACCGAGGTATGGCCCGAGCCGATGAAGCCGAGCTGGCCGGCGGCGCCCTTGGACAGGTCGAGCACGCGCCCTTTGATGAACGGTCCACGGTCGTTGATGCGCACGATGACGCTGCGGCCATTATTCTGGTTGGTCACTTTCAACTTGGTGCCGAAAGGCAGGCTGCGGTGCGCGGCGGTCAGCGCCGACGGGTTCATGCGTTCGCCATTGGCGGTCCTGGAATGCAGTGCGTACCAGGAGGCGCGGCCGCACTGGCCGGCGGCGGAGGAGGCGGATGCACCGACCATCAGGCCAGCCGCGACCGTTACCGCGACAAGCGCGGTCTGGTTTGTTTTCTTCATGTTGGGGGGATTGGCTCCGTTTTCGACAGACCCCAGCCGTTAAGTGTCGAATAAGGCGGGAAATGCGGCAAGCATCGGGCAGTTCCGTGGCACTGGCACACGTTTGGAGTCGCTGGGAAACAGTTTGTCAGGCATCTTTCGTGTGGCGCGGCCGTATCGCCAGCGATATTGCGAGCTGTTTCACAGATTCCGTGAGCAAGGCAGGACGCTATAGTACAAGTAGAAGAGAGCGCGATTGGGCGCCGTCCTTTCGCTCTGTCATCACGGTCATGGCGCAGTTGACGATCGACTTCGGAAAGGAATCTTGGCGATGAGACTGTTCAGATATCTGCTGGCGCTGATCGTGCTCGCCATTGGCGCGCTGTGGTCGCTGCAGGGCATTGGCGTGGTCGGCGGCAGTTTCATGACCGGCCAGTCGCAATGGCTCTATATCGGCATCGTGACCATGCTGGTCGGTTTCGCCGGGCTGGTATGGGCGAGCCGTTCGCGGGGGTGAGTTGCGACGAAAAATCGACCCACACAGATCGACCCCCACTCCGTCGAGCTTCGCTCGACCCCACTACCCCGATAGGAGGGGGTGACGGGTGAGGGTGGGGGTTTCCCAGAGGACACGCCAACGG
>NZ_JAMYSB010000016.1:0-143675 GCF_040321695.1 Mesorhizobium sp. M0292 | reverse complement strand
GAGGCCAACCGATACATCAACATGGACGACCTGCGCGAGCACAAGAAGCTCGCTCTGCGCCAAGCCGCATGACCAGCATCATGGCTGCCCCATTTTGCAGAACTTGACGCACACAACCATTGCCCCCGAGTCATGCGCGGTCGGTCGTGAGGTGCCTCCGGCTATCCACAGCACTTCCCGGCAAGGTGCCCAACGCCCATTAGAGGCGCATGGATCGGCTTGATCGGGGCGTTGGGCGCGGTCGTCATGAAGCCGTAAAGCTCGAAATCGCCGGCGCCGTCCTTGACCTTGCGCACCCCATGCCATGGCGTCCAGAGGCCAGCGAAGAAGAAAAGCGGCCGGTCCTCATTGAGCGCGAACCAATCCGCTGAATACCTGTCTCAGGGTCCTTATGCCGGGTGTTGGGCTAGGCTCCGAGAAACTCGTCACAGGCACCACACAGCGATGCTCAACCCCAACATACTGCTGCCAATGGCCGTATTGTGGGTTGCGGATATTGGTCGTACCGTAGTCGGCCTTGCCCTTGACCCGTTCGAGCGGTGTCGGCATTCCCCAACGCAGGTTGGCGACTTGACGTTGCCCGTCTGCCGCATTGCGGACCACCGGACCGGGCTGGTTGGGGGCTGGTTGGGGTAGATGTCGATGGACGGTTCAGGTTGCCTGAGATGGTCGCGCAGAGCCCTGGTGCACTGGCGTATGGCTTCTTGCGACGTGGTGATGTTGTGCAGATTGCACATCTAGGAAGGAGCAACCCCGTTCTTTTTGGCAAGCATGGAAAGGGCTTTTTCCTTGATATCTGCCGCGACCAAAGTCAGAGCTTCGTCGCGATCCTTGAAACTTGCGATCGATGTACCCTTGAGGGTCGCCTGAAAAGACCCGAAGAGCTCTTCCTGCCACAGGCAATTTCTCGCGATCACTGGAATAACAACCGTCGTGTTGTTGGCCTCTCTCTCCATCGCGTGAGTTAGCTCAATCTGGTTGCAATAACGCGAGTTGATAAAGTCAACGCTTATCAGGAGGATGATAATGTCGGCGCTCTCTAGATTGCCCTTGATGGCGTCCGCCCATTTGTCGCCAGTCTCGATTTCGCCATCGTGCCAAGCCTCGACAAGACCGAGTCGGCTCAGCGGCGTAAGGTGCTTTAGAAGGTCAACCTTGATAGCCGCATCTGCATGCGAGTAGGAGATAAACGCCTTGAGAGGCTTGGGACTGGGGCTAGCCGCATTTTGGGGGAGGGACATAGTCCCACCGGGACCTCCTCTTATCAGTCCATTCTTCCTCAGGCGGTCCTTAGTTGTCGTGTAACGTTCTTCTATCCAACCCAGTTTATTGAAAAGGGCTGCGTTCTTAACGCTCACTTTTCCGCCCCCCGACAATTCTCTAACGGCGTCCATAAACCGGTCTTCTAGAGTTCCAACGCGCTTCCGCGATTTTGCCTTGCTTGCCATTTTATGGAGCCCCCCGAATCTAGGTCGACACTTCCAGCGAAAGTCTTTTGCAGTCAAGTCGACGCTGGAAATTAAGCCGGGAAATCCTCTAATTGGGGAGCCGGCTTGTTGCCAGCAATTACTCGAACGGTGCGTTGCGTCTTTGTGTTAGCTTGTCGGGTCGGAGGTCTAGCCAGCCTGAGTTAGAGCCTTCTCAAGCGCCGGTCTGGGCACCTCAAGCTGCGCCTTGTCGCCACCCCATAGTCGTCCCCGACACTGCGAGCCGTCCAAGGGTTGTCAGCTTTGGTGATGCTGACACGGGGCCTAGCCTACGCGCTTACCGTCATCTCAGCCCCTGTCGGTTATGTCCGCGGCCAGGGCATCGATATTCCGTCGAATTGCTCTCCCAGGTCGCACCGCTCCTTGGCTCATATCGCATTCACCAAAGACTATCTCTGGAACGAGATTGACCGACCCGGGAACGCTCCAGGCCGAGCTAACCGGTCAATCCAAACAACTTCGAATTACCTTAGCGGGATTATTCTAAAAATGCCCACGGTGCCCCGGTTACAGGCAGCCCGCGAACGCGGGCGAAAGGGTGGACGCCGTCCGAAACAAACCCAATCAGCGCTCCGAAATCACTCGACTCAGCTAAATGAAGGCTGTGCGGCATCTGAAGCAGCCCGTCTCTTTCATAGGACCACCGTCGAGCGCATCGGCGCCGAGGTCAAATAGCCATTGGCTGAATGTTCTTTCAGTTGGCCGTCTGCAGCGACGCATGCACTAGGCCTATTACGAAGAAAAGCCGGTGGACGGTGGCCACAGCAGCTGTATGAACCGTGCTCGCCGGCGTGCCTTCGGACGTGGCAACCGCATCGGGTCGAGCCGATCTGGAAGGTGCTGCCGATCGCCCCGTCGAGCTACCACGACCATGTCGCCAAGCGCATCGATCCTTCCCGGCTGTCGGCTCGGGCGAAGCGGGATGAGGCCCTGGCCTTGAAGGATGAGATCCGACGCGTGTTCGAGGCCAACTTCCGCGTCTACGGCGTTCGCAAGGTCTGGCGGGAGTTACAGCGTGAGGGCTCGACGTCGCCCGCTGCACGGTTGCCCCACTGATGAGGGCCATGGGTCTTGAGGGCATCATCCGCGGCAAGCCGATCCGCACCACGGTGAGCGACAAGGCCGCACCTTGCCCTCTCGATCACGCCAATCGCCAGTTCCATGCCCCGGCGCGGAACATGCTGTGGGTCTCCGACTTGACCTGCGTCGCGACCTGGACGGGCTCCGTCTATGTCGCCTTTGTCATCGACACCTATGCGCGAAGGATCGTCGGCTGGCGGGTGAGCCGGACGGCGCATGCCAGCTTCGTTCTGGACGCTCTGGAACAGGCTCTCCATGATCGGCGGCCCGTGCAGGGGGGCAGGCTGATCCATCACAGCGATAGAGGCCGCCCAATAGGACTCTATCAGATACACCGAGCGCCTGGCGGAGGCCGGCGTCGAGCCTTCGGTAGGCAGCGTCGGCGACAGCAACGACAATGCTCTCGCCGACGATCAACGGCCTTTACAAGGCCGAGGTGATCCATCGACGCGGACCATCGCGCAACTTCGAAGCCGTCGAGTTCGGTAGCTCGATTGGGTCGATTGGTTCAACAATCGCCGGCTGCTGGAGGCCATCGGCAACATTCCGCCGGCCGAAGCCGAGGAACGCTACTACGCCATTCTGTATGACCCAGCCATGGCCGCGTGACTCAACGAAACGGCCTCCGGAAAACCCGGTGCGGTTCAGTTCTCGGAGGAACGACGTTGCCGCGCGGGCTAAAGAGAGAGGAAGATTGATCTCTTTCCATATCATTTTCTTCACATATGATACGTAAACAGATCATAAAGCATTGAAACTACTCGCTGGATGAGATACCTTTGCGTACCATCGCACATTGGAATAGATCGTATAGGTTGCGTTATGGACTCTCAATCGGAAATTCTACGGGAAATCGGTGGGTTTTTCAGGCAGGCGAGGTTGGCCGCTGCGATGACGCAGGAGCAGGTCGCCGATTTGGCGGGTATATCCCGTCCCCGATATCGCGACATCGAAAAGGGAGCCGCAGCCGCGCGTGCGACGACGCTCATGAATATCGCTCGCGCGCTCGGTCTGGAAATGATGCTGGTTCCGCAAGCCATGGTGCCGGCTGTCCAGGCTCTATTGCGTCCGCATGATGATGACGATCGACCCGCCTTTGTTTCTCAACCTGACGATGACGATCATGGCTCCAGTCTTTCGCGCACCTAAGACGATCCCGTCACTGGACGTGCTCTTGAATGCAGTGAAGATCGGCACAATCGTCAGGACGCCGGGCGATTTCAATGCGTTCAACTTCGATGACGCCTACCGCGCGACGGGCGGCTTTCCGGTTCTCAGCCTGTCGTTCCGGGCAGCGACAGGAGGATTGCGGAAAGATCCAAAGCCTCTGGCAAGCGCCTTGCCCGCTTTCTTCGCGAACCTCCTGCCGGAGGAGAAATTGCGGGAGGCGATGGAAAGGCATCACGAAGGCAATGTGCGGCCAGGCAATGATTTCGATCTTTTAGCGGCACTGGGCGCCGATCTGCCGGGAGCCGTACGGGCGTTGCCCAGTGACGGCGCGATAGTCGGTTTCGCAGGAGTCTTCAAAGAATAAGCCCAAGGCACGCTTCTCACTTGCCGGCGTGCAGATGAAGCTGTCGGTCATGAAGAACACTGGAAAAGGCGACGGCCTTACCTTGCCGCTGAACGACGAGCAGGGCCGGTACATCGCCAAGTTCCCTTCGACGGCGTTTCCGGGCGTTTCCGAGAACGAATTCGCCAACACCTGGCGCTGGCTGCAGCAATCGGCATGGAGGTTCCTGAATGCGAACTGGTCGAGAAGTCCGATTTTGAGGGCGTTCCAGAAGAATTCGCCACGCTGTCGGAGGGCAAGGTCCTTCTCGTCAAACGCTTCGATCGGGGCGCCAATGGCGAGAGGATACACATCGGATTTCGCTCAGGTCTTCGGTGTCTATCCCTCGCGCAAATATGAGGGCCGCTTATCACGACATAGCCTTGGCTCTTGCCGTGGCCGTCTCGCCTACGGCCGCTCTCGAGTTCGTCCGCCGCCTGGCACTGACCGTAATCACAGGCCATGGCGACATGCACCTGAAGAACTGGTCTTTGATTTGTCCCGGCAACGGCGACAAGCCGGCGCTTGCACCAATCTACGACCTTCTGTCCACCGTGCCATATATTCCCGCAAACGCCATGGCGCTATCGCTCGAAGGAGAGCGCTCGTTCAAGGCGTAATCAGCACCGCGATGGAAAGCATTTGCGAACCGTGCAAGGCTTCCGGAGCCCGCAGTCCTGAAGGCAGTGGTCGAGACGGTCAAACTCTCAACGAGTACTGGTGGCATCTGCCTGAGCGCGAGGTTGTCGCAGCGAAAGTGCTCGAGAGGATCGATGAACATGTGAAGGCGATGACGCCGATACTGAACTCCTGCGCCGATAAGTGAGCCGAGTCCCCTCGGGTTGCTGATATAGCGGAACTATCCGCCCGCGGCCCCGGATGGACCGCCGGCTGCCGAACCTCTTCCAGAATCTGGGTGGCCTGATCGACCGCGGTCGCGCGGCGGCCAGAAGACCGGGCGCTTTCTGCTGCTCGCTCTGCTTCCATCGATCTGCTGAGGCAGACTGGCGAGGAGCAGAATGACGCAGGTGGCGCAGCGTGCCGCGATCGAGCATTCCCAGCATGGCGATCAGGTCTTCGGGCAGGATCGCCACCTTCTGCCTTGGCGGGGCGGCGTGATGTTGCGGATGCCGGCCATGACGGTTGCGATATGCCGGTCCTTGCGGTCCAGCGGCTGGCCGGCTGCGCGTAGTTCCAGGTCAGCGAAGAGAGCCGGCCCTCGATCGTGCTCACAGAAATGAAGGTGATCGCAACGAGCCGATCGCAGACTATGGCCACCGCACCGCAGCCGAGTTCGTCGCCGACGGTCAGGTCGAGGCAGTTCTAGCATCTATCGTAATCTCTAGAACGGGGCGTCGTTATTTGACGCCCAAATGGGCTTTCCTGCCGACCAGCGGTGCAGGCGCCGCGATCGACGGTGGCCGTTTCAACCGGCCAGGTGTCGAAGCGCTCTATCTCTCGCAGGCCCCAGACGGCACTCGCGCCAGATTGGCCACCTGCACACCAAGAGCCTGCGACAGGCGCTTCGATTTCTTTTCTCCGGGAGCCGCTCCCTAGGCGCAGCCAGTGTTCCGGTAGTTGACGGGCATTCACCGTAACCGGCTCCGTAATCCCTCGTCGGAGCGCCTGTAGGGCAGGATGCGCGAGATGGTCGCTTCGGTGAGATATAGGCGGCCGATTGCGGATTGGCAGCTTTCTTCTTCCGCGGGGTGGAAGCGTACCGGCGGACGATATCACCCTTATACCAGCGGACAGTCGAGCTTCATTGATGTTCAGTCATCGAGGAAGCTAGCAAGCCGGTAATAGTTCCCGGTCGCTTCGAAGCCGCAGACCACCGGTTGGCCAAACGCCTGCCGAATCCGATCAGCCGGTCATGCTCTGCGCGGGTGTGAGAGCCGGCGGCGGCGCTTATGGCCGGTGGCTTCAATCAAGACTTCATGGCGCACCTTGGCGATATCGATCGCCACCAACACCGTATCGGCGGGTATAACATTTTGGCTGGTCATGGTCGATCTCTCCGGAATGGGTTGTGAACATTCACATTCTAGAGATCGTCGACTGGCCATGGCCACCTCGATGGTGCGCGCCTGCAGCCAAAAGCTGCTGGCCGCGCGGACCGAGGTAGCTGACAAGCTTCTGTGGCTCATCGAAGCGGGTCACGTCGCCAATCGCGGCCTTCATCGCCAACGCGACCGTCATGTGTGCACCGGGAATGGTCATCAGCCGCTTCACGCTGTCATACTCAAGATCTGAGCGGGCAAGATCGCGCTCGATTACCTAGAGATCCTCGCCCACCCGATCAAATTCGCGCAAATTCCGATCGATAGCGAGGCGCGCGTCTTCCGGCACAACCTGTTCACTCAACCAGGTCCTACCCTTGGCCCCGCACAGGTCCGCATGCGGACAAGACGGACAGGTGGCTATGGAGGATCGACTGGATGATGTTCTTCAAACGCGATCTCTGCCGGATGACCTGATTACGCCGAGTGACCTGCCGGCGCAGCGCCTGCGTCGGCTCGTCCGCAATCCAGACTCTGGCAAGAAGCCGCTGGCTGCGCAAGAACGCCCGCTTCGATCGTGTCGTTTTGATCTTGGCATAGGCAATGATACCCACCTGTTTCGGGTTGGCGATCACCACCTTCTTCACATGCGGCGCAACCACAGCTGCAGCGGACGTCGCGTTGCCGATGGCGTCGATCACCACGACATCGTCCGACGACAGCTTTGCGGCGAAGGCGTCGAACAGATCGCGCCGCAAGTCGACACGACCCAGCCGCCTTAGCCTGCCGTCTTCCCAAGCTACCGCCTCGGCGAAGGCGCGGTGAGTATCCAGTCCGATGATGCGCATCCCTATTCCCTTCTTCCTGGCTCGTCAAAGACGGGAGCTGGCGGGCAACACGACACCTACTGATCCGCGCTCGCAGCGCATCCGGGAAAGTTGCGAGGGGCGGCCATGTAACGGGCTCTCAGCCCCCGGTCTAAAGCCGGCCTGCCCGCACTTCCGTGCTCCCGGTGCCCCACGTCCCGGGTGGGCTCACCAGGCTGGAAATGCTGCGATGATCCCGACAGAAAGCATGCCGCGCGGGCGCTTGTCCTTCGAACATGTAGCGCAGGGCGGCCGACACCTTCGCCCCTCCTGACTCCAGCGCCGCCTCGATTGCAAAAGGGCATGTAAATAAATATAAAGCACGGCTTTGTTATTTTGCAGCAGTTCTTCACAAACAGCCGAAAAACTTATCGCTACGACGGTTGATTTATGAGGTACGAATACGACATAATGAGGTTTATTTATATGGCAGAAATGCAATAATGGTGAGACGAGTAAACACGTAGATTATATAATGGTGAACTGTCGTTCATTCGTGATGGAGTACTATGATGCGGATAATATCGTTGAAACCGGGCCATGATGGCGCCATTGCGGCGTTGGATACATCGGCGGCCGAGCTGATCTACTCTTACGAGGCTGAGAAGGATAGCTTTGCTAGATATTCGACTATTAACCCGACGACCATTCTAGAAGCCGCGGGGCGCCTGGATGCCATTCCGGATGTGTTTGCTGTCGGTGGGTGGCACATAGGATTCAACCACGACCCGGTAGGATACTACGGCATAGCTCAGGGATCGGATATTGCCAGCGAGAGGACCGTCTTCGGCCGCAAGGTGCATTTCTATTCCTCGACGCACGAGCGCTCCCATCTCTGGGGCTCCTACGGCATGTCGCCATTCCCCAGCGGGATGCCCTGTTACGCGCTGATCTGGGAAGGATGGTCCGGCGATTTCTATGAAATCGATGAGAACCTGCAGGTTGAACATCGGGGGAAAGCGATGGCGAATCCTGGCCACAAATATTCTTTCCTTTATGCGCTCGCCGATCCAAAATTCGCTTTGCCGAAAGGACACCGTATTGAAGACGCCGGCAAGCTAATGGCGCTTTGCGCCTATGGGCAGATCGGATCGCCCGACCAGGACGAGCAGGCGCTGATCGATTTCGTGCTTCCAAGCGAAGTGTACCCCTTGGCCAAGGAGGATCTGCGGAATTCCCCCTACTACAACATTGGCGTAACCCATCAGAAGTTCACCAACCTCGCCAGGCGCGTTTCAGACGCCATCTTCGATTCGTTCCACACTTTCGCGAAGAAGAACCTGACAAAAGGGTACCCGCTGCTGATTTCCGGCGGATGCGGTTTGAATTGTGAGTGGAACCGCAGATGGCTCGAAACAAACCTTTTTTCCGATGTTTTCATTCCTCCATGCGCAAACGATACTGGCTCGGCGATCGGCACCGCAGTCGACGCGATGCGGCATTTCACAGGCAATGCTAAGATCAAATGGAACGTCTATTCCGGCCAGCCTTTCGCACATGACCAGATTGACCTCACCGGCCTCGAGGTCCATCCACTCGACTACGGCCAAGTAGCCTCGGCGTTGCTCGATGACAAGGTGATCGGCTGGGTACAGGGGAATTGCGAAATAGGGCCACGGGCGCTCGGTAACCGCTCAATTCTCGCGGCGCCTTTTTCAAAGGCAACCCATGAGCGGCTAAACCGCATCAAGAACCGGGAGAGTTTCCGCCCGATCGCGCCGGTCTGTCTGGAAGACGATGTCGCGCTCCACTTCGATTTGGCACGCCCGTCGCCCTACATGCTTCTTTTCCAGAAGGTTCTCGATAGCAGGTTGGAGGCTGTCACGCATGCTGACGGCACAGCGCGGGCCCAGACAGTTTCACGGAACCATAACAGACGGCTCTTTCAATTGCTTACCTCGTTCAAGGCAAAAAGCGGAGTCGGCGTTCTCTGCAACACATCGCTGAACTTCAATGGCACCGGCTTCATCAATCGCGCAAGCGATTTGCTGACCTATGCCCGGGCCGCTGGTCTTGACGGATTCGTGATCAACGATGCCTTTTATCTCTTCAAGGCAGGCCCGTCACGGTGTCGAGCGGACAGAAAGCGACCGCATAAGGTGGGAGGAGCATTCCTCCAAGCTGTCGCGGAAGATGGGTGATGACGGTTTGAGAAGAGCAGCGTATTCGACCAGCGATGCACCGTGGATAAGACTATCAACATTGTTCGCCTTCGTCAGGCCGACGGAATTTCTGACCAGATGTGCTTCGCACAAACGCCCGAAAATCGCTTGCGCAGACGATCGGGATGGAAACCCAAGCTTTTCTTGCCGAGATCCTTCATTACCGGAAAGCCGGCTGCCGGTGACTCCGGGATATCGTGTTAGGCGCTCAAATAAATGGGCCGTGAAGGGATCGACCACCGCCTGCCGCGGCTTGCGCGTTTAGTGCAGGAGGCGCGTTGAAAGAGCTCAACGCAAGGGACGCTCAAAGTCGGGGCAGACGAGCACCCACCCGATCGCCTCTCACAAGCTAGTCTGATCTGCGCCTGCTAGCTTCGTGAGGGCGGTGTAAACTATTTAAAGGAAAACACCATGAACAAAGTGGCAATTGTGACAGGATCGGCAACCGGCATGGGAGCGACTTGTGCCATCAACCTCGCTGCGCGGGGCTGGAACGTCACGATAAACTATACTCGAAGCAAGAAGGAAGCCGAGGAGACTTATGCCAAAGTCAAAGCGCAAGGTGTTGAAGCCATCGTTGTGCAGGCCGACGTGGGGCAAGATGCAGATTGCCGCAAACTGGCCGCCGAGACTCTGAGCGAATGGGGGCGTATCGACGGCCTTATTAATAACGCCGCAACCACAAAGTTCCAAAAAGCCGGCGACCTTGAAGACGTCACACCGGAGGATTTCGACCGCATATTTCGCGTGAACACAACCGGCGCTTTCATGATGAGCCGTGCTGTGTTTCCGGCCATGAAGAGACTATGGGAAGAAAGCAAAGAACGCAGCGCAATCGTAAATGTGTCCACTAATGCCACTTTTACCGGCAACGGCAGCTCACTACCCTATGTGCTGTCGAAGGGCGCCTTAAATACTCTTACCGCGATGCTTGCACGCTGGCTCAGCCCTGCCGTTCGGGTGAACACCATTTGCCCCGGCTTCATACAAACCCGTTGGATGTTAAACGGCATCGGCGAAATAGAATACAACAAAATGAAAGAAGACGAAGTACAACGTACGCCTCTCCGCCAGGCAGGCACACCGGAACAGATGTCCGAGGCTGCGCTGTTCTTCCTGACGGAAGCGTCAAACATTACTGGTCAGATCATTGTTGTTGATGCCGGCAGTCATCTTGGACTGCTACCGCGGTAGCACCGCCCTCAACCAATAGGATGCCGATGCAGCCGGCACTGAATTGGATGCTCTGGCCAAGGACATCAGACGCGACATCTATGCAGACTTGTGCGCCGCAGGTGATTGGCTGATAACGCGCTGGGCTATGGTTCGAGACGCAGCTCTCCAAGGGTGCGATGACCGCGTCATGGTCGGCATGTACAACGAACGAAAGCAAATAGCGCATGAAGAGGGTCATCTTGCCATAGCGCCGGTAATCAAAACGTTGCCACACATCCGTCAGTACTTCCCGAAAGGCACCAACTTGAGCATCCACAGCGCCGACGGGATCGCCGCCGGAGCGATGACGGATTTTGTAGTGACGGGGTTGATCAAGCGGCGCTTTGCGGCTTCATTTCGATGACCTCGATCCCGTCCTTGAACCTGGCACCTGCGAGCAGCAACTGATTTTGTCGCTTCAATCGAAGCCAGGATTTGGCGGCGGCTATGAGGAGCTTCAAGACCATCAGCTTGGCAGTCTTCGACGACAGGGGAGCCCTTCGAGCGCACCGTGTATTTGTGAACGGTGGCAAAAGACGCTTTCGTACAGCAGTTTTCGCCGGAGAGGTCGTAGGACGCTAGCAACGTCTCGCGATCCTTCGTCAGGCAGCCGCCCGCCTTGTTGTACTTCCCGCTGTCGTTCTCGGCGAACACATCGATCGCCGTTTCGGCTACTGAGCGTGTCGGCGCGCCATAAATCTCGCGCAAATCCGTCTTCATGTTGGCCTGCACCGAGAGCGGCACCTTGCACAAGACGTTGGCTTTCTTGTGCACCCAGCAACGATGGTACCTGGTGCCCAGAAAGACCTCGTCGGGCACCTTCCAGAAGCCGAGCGCACCATCGCCGACGGCAATATCGGTCGCGATTCTCAGGCCACGCCGCTTCACGTGCGCTCCTCGCAAGGCGGCAAATCTTGCCAGTGTATAACCCTCCGGCTAGATGGGTGCACATGGAGACGGACGACCCTGATGCGAGTCATCAAGACAGTCATCAAGGCAGGCACCTGCTGGCATCGGTGACCTCGTACAGAAACTGACTAACGATCGCTGCCTCGTCGACCTGCATCGGGTGGGGAGCATATCCGCATCTCCGGGCGGAAACGTGCGCGGGAAATCGCGCTTTTGCCAACGTTCATAGTCGGCGTTCCACTCTGCTACCAGCCGCGTGATCACCGAGCGTGAAAAATTCGGCGCGTCCTTGCCCACAAGCGCGCTCAGCTCTTCCTGAAAATCGCCGGTCGAAACACCGCGCAGGTAGAGAACGGGAAGCAGCGCATCCAGACTTCGCCCGGACGCGCCCATTTCGGCAGGATCAATGATGCGAACCGCATCCGATCAACCTCGCCATTCGCGCCGCGATCCCGGATCCTTACCCGCTGACTGGCGCCGGCCGGATCCCCGTCTAGAGCTCCGGGCCGTACCCATGCCAGACAATTCGGTCACGGCCATCGGCAAGCTTGAGATCCCGCATCTCGGCTAGAATGTCTCGGCTTCGATCTCGATCGCCTGCGCCACATTTTGCGCGCCGGGCTGCAAAGCACATCCGCCAGTGGATCATCAAGCTCGTCAGGCTGACGAAGACGCAAAACATTGGTAGTCTTATGGCGTATCGCTCTCCTTGAGGTTCTGGCAGGCTTCATCACCGCCTCGATACACCGCCCACAGTTTCCGCCATCTCGCCGCCGTGGCAGTGGCCCCAATGCTCGACCGAGAAAGACCCTTGGAAAACGCCGGCAGAGGCGAATTTGCGAGCCGCCGCCCACATCGCCGCACCGAAGGGCCGGGCCCATGTCCGTGGTCTAATCGAAGCTCTAGACAAGGGCGATCGGCCGCTCCCGCCGATGGCGCCACAGGTTCCTGTCCTCCTCGCCCGAACGATCGACGGGCTGGCGCGTAAATCCGGAAGATCGAGATCCACCGACACCATCATGGCCAGCGGCCTGAGGTCGCACAAAAACAGGCCGAACACGTGAATTAACCTGACCGCTTCAGTATTGCCATTGTCAGAATCTTCTTGCCCAACGGGGGCCAATGGTATGGACCCCGCCCTCCAGCGCGGTGAAATCTCGAACGCCAACTGCAACGAAGGAGGATATCATGCAGATCGTTCGAATAGGTCTGGATCTTGCGAAGTATGTCTTCGAGGTTCACGGCTTCGACAGCCACAGAAAAGTCGTTGTACGAAAGACGCTGCGTCGCGATGCGGTAGCCCGCTTCTTCGCCAATCTGCCGCGATGTCTGGTCGGCATGGAAGCCTCGAACGGAGCGCATTATTGGGCAAGGGTGCTTTCCGATCTAGGCCATGAGGTACTGCTGATCAGCCCTCAGTTCGTGACACCATACGTCAAGTCGAGAACGACCGGAACGATGCGGAAGCCATCTTCCAGGCGGTCGGTCGGCCATCAATGCGCTTTGTGCGGCCGAAGCCGACTGATCAGCTGGCAATCCAGGCCGTTCATCGCATTCGTCGGCGTCTGGTCGCCGACCGGGTCAGACTCTCGTCAATTAGATTCGTGGCCTCCGTTCCGAGCACGGGATTGTCATTGCTCGTGACATCTCGCAGCTCCAACGCGGCCTTGCCGTCATCGTCGGGAACAACGATGACGGCCTCAGTGACATGGTCGCTCATGAGGGAGTTGCGGGCGGAAATGGCCGAATTCGATAATCGCATTGCAACCTATGACCGGCGGATACGGGAGATCTTCCGCACAAGCGAGCAATGCCAGCGGCTTGGAAAGATCGAAGGCATCGGCCCCGTACCGGCAACCGCCTTGATCGCTGCCGTGGGCGATAGAACCTGCTTCAAGAACGGCCGTCAGTTCGCGGCCTGTCTCGGTCTCGTGCCGAAACAACGATCCAGTGGAGGGCGAGCCCGCCTGTTCGGCATCAGCAAACGCGGCGATCGCTACCTGCGCACATTGATGACCCATGGCGCTCGCGCTGCGCTCGGTAAAGCAGCGGCAAGCACGATCCCCGAAGTCTCTGGCTCGGTAAGCTGCGGCAAAGGCAGCATCCCAATGTCGCGGCTGTCGCGCTCGCCAACAAGAAATGCGAGGATCGTGTGGGCCATGCTCTCGGGCAGCACATTCTACGAGCCCGCACCCTCGTGAAAGCAGCTTGAGGCGAAGCGGCAAACGAAGGAATAACAGAAGGAGGTCTCACCCTGGCAATTGCAGCAAAATGGTAGGAGATGGTGAAACGGTCACTCCGTCGCTTCCCGAACCTGGTGTGTGGACCGGCTTGGCTTGGGCCAATGTCTAGGGTCGATGAGGGGAAGCGCGAGAAAATCTATCGGGGCTCGCGGCGAAGACGTTGTGCAGCCGCGTTAGGAAGCCGGATATACGGCAGCAGTTGTGACCAACGATCCTGATCCAGCCGACCTGTTGCAATCCGGCGGGGCCCATATACGTCCACACATGAATCCCACGAACGCTTCCTACACTTTGTCGGGTTTGTCGGTTTGTAAGCCCGCCGCACATTCCTCTATACGCAACTGTCCGAAGGCCGCGCCCGGCTGGCAAGACATCCCCGATGGACTTCCCGCTTCGTTCCAACATCATTGTTCGGCGGCTGTGAGGGCTTCTCCGCCAAAGCTGACACGCGACGGAGACTGCAACGGCGTCTTCCACTTCGTCGTCGACCTGCAGGCGGCAATCAACCGATTCACGAGATAGTCAAACGCGTGCACCAAGCGTTGGAATTAATCCACTGAGTTGGCACGAATTTTGAGCGCTTTCTTTGCGAACGGCGAACTCGATTCAGATTTCGCCGTCAAATGGAGCGTAAGGGGAATGAGCACGGAAGGTCCTGTCAGGTTTAGATGGTTTTGCACAAAGACGGCGGGGAACGATCTTTCAGCTCGATGCCCGTCGCCAACGTAGCAGTAGAATTTCTGGGCGCCTCTGCAACGATGAAGGTACCTAACATAGCGAATTCATAACAATTAAATTCCGGTTGCCTAGTCATGGAAGGAAGTGATCGTGCAAAATCCGCATGTAGAGAATGGCGTCTCAATCCTGACTGACGATCTCGGCTGCGCAAGGCGAATCAATGCTCGCAACGTTACGGTCCGCGATACAGGTGACGATAGAGGGCGTGGGATTTTCGCTGCTCGTGGTTTCCTGCCCGGCGAGGTTGTGATGATCGGGCTTCTTAATCGCTTGGAAAAGGCTCGGACGACGCACTCGATTGAGATAGATTGGAATGTTCATGCTTTATTCGAGGAGCCGCCTGTCTTTGTAAACCATTCTTGTGATCCCAATCTAGCGATTGTGCCGAACCGGTTCCGAGCTTACGATTTTATTGCTGTCCGGGAAATCTCTCCTGACGTCGAGCTAACCTGGGACTATGCCACCTCGGAGTTCGAGAGCATAGCGGTACCAGTTTGTCTTTGTGCGACAGCAAATTGCCGACAAGCAGCCGGAGGGTTTTCCACGCTGCCCCCCGATCATCCACTGCTCTTGGCCGGCTTCTATGCACCCTATCTCAAACGAAACTGTGGATAGTTCCGGGGGGTGTTGCAGCGCTGAATGCGAGCGCCGAGAGCTTTGATATGAGACCACTCAGGCGGCAAGGATTTGGAACTGCTCGGCCAGGGACGGATTCGAATTGAAGGCGAACCTCGCCTGTTGCTTAAGCACTCCCTGAGCATGGAGCGCCGCGATCGGTTCTAGTATTTCGACGTGATGCTCCAAGTTGTTCAAAGCGTCTCACGGTTCGAATGATCGGATGTGTCGCGCCATGCGACCAGTACCCTGTTTGCTGCCGTCAATGTTCTCGACGGCTCGGTAATCGGTCGCAACATGCAGCGACACGGCATCAGGACTTCATCCGTTTCCTGAACGTGATTGAGGCGCGCAGCTGCAAACTGTCAGTGACAAGGTGCCCTCTTCGGTTGTCAAGATATGGCACGAGCATGGTCTTGCACACGCGGTCCACTACATCGTGAGACCGACAGACCATCGCCCGTATGATGCTCGATCGCGTGGTCATTCGGGTGTTCGGACAGACCGAACGTGCCGAAATAAAGTGCCACTGGGCAGGCGAGGTCGTGACGGTGGAGGAGCCGCATAGGCATCGACCTGGATCGTGCCGTTGAAGGCAAGTCCGACCTCGGCGAGGCCATGGCCTATATACTGAAACGCCCGATCCGGATTGCTCATGAAACTGGATGTTGAATCACACAGGCCCCTCGTCATATAGCAATCGATTTATCAATCTAAAGACGTGCTCTTGGTTCGCGACAGTATTATCCTGTCAAAAGTTTAAGCCCTTTGAGTAACCGTGCGTGAGTATGGGAATGCTTATTCCGTACATGCACAGCCGAATAAATCGGCTGCGAGATGCTCGGCGCGTCGGCAACTGGTTCTGCCACGCCCTCTAGGCTTAGCATCTTGGCCACCGCCTCGGTGACAAACGCTGTCCCGCCTTGGTTTTTCAGAAGGTAGACGATTGCGCCGCCGTGTCCCGTGGAGACGGGACCATGTTCGAGCTCGGGGAGCATCTGCTTATGGGCCCGATCGAATAAAACAGAGTAATGGGCGCGGATGTAATCTGAGGGCACAACCCCTTTCAAGGACACGCCGCGTGTCGAGACCATCACGAAGCGCTCCTGTGCGATCTGCTCGTAATGCATGTCGGGGTAATGCTGGGGCGAGTATAGCACCGCGAGGTCAAGGCTTCCGGTCGTGAGATCCTGTATCATCTGGTTCGAGTAGTCGACTTCGACATAGATCGCCAGTTTCGGCATTGTCACTCTCACCCATTCTAACCATCCCTGCAGAACACGCTGGTACACGTCGGGATGGATGCCAATACGGATGTGATTTTCAAACTTGCCGACGCCCTGGATTTCACGTCGCGCGTCTAACCAACCGAGTCGTAGGGCTCGCGCATGTTCCACAAGTCGAAGGCCCGCCACAGTTGGCTCGGTTCCGCTTTTGCTGCGGATGAAGAGTTGTTTTCCTAGCAGACCTTCCAACGCTCGGATGCGGCTCGAAACAGTGGATTGAGTGATGCCCAGCCGATCCGCCGTCCTGTTGAAATTCCGGGTCTCGATCAAGTCGAGGAATGTATCGAGCAGTTCGATTTGCATGCGACCTCCGAACGGCCAGCCAGCCTCACGGCCATTGCTTTCATGTTAGGTCATACAAGGCGTAATCTGATTCATCGATTAATCTTCTGCCAACGATTGCATTGCCGACAACATTTTCACGGCGCACGGTTGATGGGAAACAAAAACTCTCTCCGGCATGCATCCCATCGACGTCATGGTCGCTCGGGAGAGGGTGAGGGCCGGTAATGCAAGTATTTGCCCGAACGAGGCAAAGCGAGGAGCCTCCAGCCCTCGTCCAATGAGTGGGAACATCTACACGGCAAATCGAACTATCCAAGGGAGAAACCTACGTGTCCAACGAACTCGATTTCCTTAGCCACCGCGTTGCCGCAGGCAAACTGAGCCGCCGCGATTTTCTTGGCCGCGCTGCTGCCCTCGGTGTCACCGCTACAATTGCAAACTCGCTGCTTTCCAGCGCGCTACGTGCTGCTGGTCCGGTCAGGGGCGGCACGCTCAAGGCAGGCATTCAAGGTGGCGAGTCCACCAACAGCCTCGATCCGGCGATTAATCTCAGCCAGGTGCCGTTCGTGTTTTCCAAGTGCTGGGGTGAAACGCTTGTGGACCTCGCACCAGACGGAGGTATCGAATATCTGATCGCCGAGGAGATCGGGGGCTCCATGGACGCCAAGACGTGGACCATGAAGATCCGCAAAGGCATCCAGTTTCACGACGGCAAGGAGGTGACGCCGGACGACGTCGTTGCCACGTTGAAGCGCCACAGCGACGAAAAGTCGAAGTCCGGGGCCCTCGGCATTCTAAAAAGCATCGACACCATGAAGGTGGACGGTGGCAACGTCGTTGTGACACTGAAAGATCCTAACGCCGACCTGCCTTACCTTATGGCCGACTATCACCTTGTCATCCAGCCAAATGGCGGCATGGACAAGCCCGACGCCGGAATCGGCACTGGCCCGTATAAAGTTTCAGACAACGAGCCAGGTGTTCGCCATGGCGGCGAGCGCTTCGCGAATTACTGGCAGCCCGACAAGTACGGCCATGCCGACCAGATCGAAATTATTGTAATCAATGACCCAACGGCGCGGATAGCGGCTTTGCAGGGCGGCCAGGTCAACATGATCAACCGCGTCGAACCGAAGATCGTGGATCTCGTCAAGCGACAGCCCGGCGTCACCATCCGTGCCGCCTCCGGTCGCGGTTTTTACCCGTTTAACATGTTCTGCGACACCGCGCCCTTCGACAACAATGACCTGCGCATGGCGCTGAAACTCGCTATGGACCGGGAGGAGATGCTGCAGAAGATTTTGCACGGCTACGGCTCGGTTGGCAACGACATGCCGGTCAACGCCGCTTATCCGCTGTTCCCCGAGGACATCGAGCAACGAAAGTTCGATCCGGAAAAGGCGGCGGCGGCTTACAAGAAGTCTGGCCACAGCGGCTCGATCTTGCTCCGCACCTCGGACGTCGCCTTCCCGGGCGCCGTGGACGCCGCCCAGCTCTATCAGCAGAGCTGCGCCAGGGCCGGCATCAAGATCGAGATCAAGCGCGAACCGGGCGATGGCTACTGGTCCGAAGTCTGGAACAAGCAACCATTCTCTCTCTCCTTCTGGGCCGGTCGTCCGACACAGGATCAGATGTACTCGACCGCCTATCTCTCTACTGCGGATTGGAACGACACCCGCTTTAAGCGCCCGGATTTCGACAAGATGGTCATTGCAGCGCGCGGCGAACTCGACCAGGCTAAACGCAAGAAGATCTATCGCGACATGGGCGAGCTCATGCGCGACGAAGGCGGCCTGATCGTACCGTTTTTCAATCAGTTCGTTGACGCGACCGGCAAGGGCGTCGAAGGCTGGGTCGTCAACCCGGCACAGGAAATGAGCAACGGCCGTGCGCTTGTAGAGTGTTGGCTGCAGTCCTAAAAGCGAAGGGCCGGTTAAACCCGGCCCTTCTTGCCCCACCCCTAGAGCGGAGTCCGCCGCGGCAGCGACTCGCTCTAATTGCCGCCGCCTGCCATGCGCCGGGAACCTACCCATCACATTCACATATCGGCTCACTATGAGTGAGCCCGCGAACAGATTTTTGGTTCAGAGGAAAATTGCTATGGATCTAGGGCTGAAGAACAAGCGTGTTCTGGTCACAGCTGGTGCTGCCGGTATCGGAAGGGCGGTAGCAGAGCGTTTTGCGGCCGAGGGAGCAAGAGTGCTCGTCTGCGATGTCGACGCAGAGGCTCTCCAGAGTGTTCTGCCAAGCTCAGGCATCGGTACGATCGCCACCGATGTTTCCAGATCCGAGCCGGTAGCCAAGCTCTTTGGGGAGATTGAGAGCCGTCTCGGCGGGCTTGATATCCTGGTGAACAATGCTGGTATTTCTGGACCTTCGAAACCGATTGAAACTGTGAGTGATGAAGATTGGAGGACCACTCTCGGCGTGAATCTGGATGGCGCGTTTTTTTGTGCGAGAGCGGCCGTACCCCTTCTCAAGGCTGCCGGGGGAGGAACGGTGATTAACATGTCCTCGACGGCCGGCCTGCTGCCGTATTCATTGCGCTCTCCCTATTGCGCCGCCAAATATGCTGTGATCGGGCTTTCCGAGGTCATGGCGATGGAATTGGGGCCGCACAACATCAACGTCAATGCGATTTGCCCCGGATCTGTCGACTCACGCAGAATGGACCGGGTCCAAGCCATGGCCGCGCAGTCGCGTGGTGTGTCTATTGAGGAAATCAAAGAGCGTGAGCTCAAGCTGTACTCGATGCGCAGGCTTGTGAACGTTGAGGAAATTGCGAGTATGATCCTTTATCTTTGCAGTCCTCAGGGCCGCATTATTTCTGGCCAGTCGATCGCCATCGACGGCCAAACCATTGCGACTGAATACTAAGCAGCTTTGCAATGGCTCCGCGCCGATGATCCTGCCACCCATGTTCTCAGGACATTACATCGCTCTCAAGCAGCTAGCAATTATGTGCGAGCTGGCAGACTCCTGCTGGGCTTTCCACTCGCTAAGCCATGTTCTCTTTTAGGTCAGTAACTTGCGGGTGTGCTGTCCTCGTCAAACTCTGGATAAATTTGGAAGCGGTGGCCCGATGGCTGAGACCGATGCCTTTAAACGTCAAGTCAACCCAGGTCCGGAGCCCATGAAGCTGCTGGAATTGGAGGTTCCTGCTGATTGGATCGACTACAATGGCCACATGACTGAATATCGCTACACGCAGTGCTATTCCGACGCCTGCGACGTGTTCCTTCACCAGATCGGCGCCGGAGCCGAATATGTGAAGGCAGGCTACAGCTACTACACCGTCGAAAGCCATGTTCGGCTGCTAGCTGAGGCGAAACTCGGGGATGCGATTTACGTGACGACGCAAGTGTTGCCGTCTGACGGCAAAAAGCTCCATAACTTTATGCGGCTGTATCGGGCTTCCGACGACACCTTGCTGGCGACCTACGAAAGCATAATGCTCCATGTTTCGACGAAGAAAAATCGGTCTGTTTCTCCGCTGCCTGAGGTGATGGATAAACTCAAGCCTATAGTGGATGCCCATGCTGTCCTCCCAGTACCCGAGGCGTCGGGACGATCGATTGGGCAGAGGAAGTGATGACACCCTTTGCGCCGTGGACCCCATATGGCCATCTCTTCCAGCGTCGGTCTTCGGCCGACAGAGATAAGACCCTTTGCTCGGCGTGCCGAGATGTCGATCCATTCTCACGGGTAACAACGTGTCCTTTGGAAATCGGGGAAACGATGTCAAAGGCCATTGTAGCGCTTCGTGAACAAGATCAATATGGAAGCCCCTTCTGCGCTGGTCTTTTATTTGACGGGATGTTGATTGCTGCGGGCGGATTTGGCTTTGCGGGCATACCGGAGATTGTGATCCGCGCGATCCGGGACGCTGGGACCACGGAGCGGACGATTGCATCGAACGATTGGGGCGTCGATGGTTTCGGGCTCGGAATGCTGCTGAAGCAGAGCAAGAAGATGATCTCCTCCTGTCGGTGAGCACGCCGAGTTCATATGCCGATACCTAAGCGGGTAACTGGAACTGATGACCAATTACTCAAGGCAACCGAAGCAACGATCGTTAACTGACTTCGCGGCGCGCCACAGAAAGCCAGGGCGCTGCTCACGAGAAGAGGAGCCATCATGAGCAAGACTTCCATGGTCGTTGCCAGCGCCGCACGCACGGCTGTCGGCTCTTTTAACGGCGCCTTCGCCGCCACCCCGGCGCATGAACTTGGCGCCGTCGTCATCAGGGAGCTTTTGGCGCGCGCCGGCGTCGAGCCGGGCGAAGTCGACGAGGTCATTCTCGGCCAGGTGCTGACCGCCGCCCAGGGCCAGAACCCCGCCCGCCAGGCGTCGATCAATGCCGGCCTGCCCAAGGAGACCACCGCCTGGGGGCTCAACCAGGTTTGCGGCTCTGGCCTGCGCGCCATCGCGCTCGGCATGCAGCAGATCGCCGCCGGCGACGCCACTGTGATCATCGCCGGCGGCCAGGAATCGATGTCGCTGTCGCCGCACGCCGAGCACCTGCGCGCCGGCGTCAAGATGGGCTACTACAAGATGATCGACACCATGATCAAGGACGGGTTGTGGGACGCCTTCAACGGCTACCATATGGGCAACACCGCCGAGAACGTCGCCCGCCAGTTCCAGATCACCCGCGACGACCAGGACCAGTTCGCGCTCGCCTCGCAAAACAAGGCCGAGGCCGCGCAGAAGGCCGGCAAGTTCAAGGACGAGATCGTGGCCTTCACCATCAAGGGCAGGAAAGGCGACACTGTCGTCGACCAGGACGAGTACATCCGCCACGGCGCCATTATCGACGCCATGTCCAAGCTGAAGCCGGCTTTCGACAAGGACGGCACCGTGACCGCCGCCAACGCGTCGGGCATCAATGACGGCGCCGCTGGCGCGCTGCTGATGAGCGAGGCCGAAGCCGTCAATGGTGGCGCCATCGCCATCGGTCACCCGATCGGCGCTTCGGGCGCCCGCCAACACGCTGGTCTACGAGATGCGCCTCGTGGCGCCAAGAAGGGCTGGCCACGCTCTGCATCGGCGGCGGCACGGGCGTCGCCATATGTTGGAAGCGATGTGAGAGAGCTTAGTTGATGGTAACAGCCAAGTCCGCATTTGCGATGGACCACTCGTGATCAAGAACGTCTTCGGCACAAGCGTATCAGCGCTCTGAGAAAGAAATAGAATGTCTCTCATCCAGCTCTCCGAACACCTTTGGGCGTATCACGATACCTGTACCGTTTACGTTCTGAAAAGTGGCTCGGAGTGCCTGCTGATCGATACAGGATCGGGCGCTGTTTTGCAGCATCTTCATACAATCGGCATCGAACAGGTCGACTGGGTTCTACATACCCATCACCACAGGGATCAGTGCTGGGGAACGCCTATCGTTCAAAAAGCTGGGGCGAAAATCGCGGTGCCGGAATACGAACGCCACCTATTCGACGATGTCGAGGCGTATTGGCAGGCACGACGCATCTACGACAACTACAATGACAGCAACACGTTCTTCTCACTAGGAGAAAATCTTGCGATCGACGCTGTTCTGGAAGACTACGGTACCTTCGTCTGGAAGGAGTACGAATTTCGAGTGCTTCCGGCGAAGGGTCACACCTGCGGCATGGTTAGCCTGATTGTAGATGTAGATGGTACGAGAGTGGCCTTTATTGGCGACCTGATGACTGCCGGCGGGAAACTCTATCAATTGCACGCAATGGAGTATGGCTACGGTGACCTTCTCGGTGCCGAATTCACAATGCAGTCGATACTCGCCTTAAAAAAGGAGAACGTCGAGAGCGCCTATCCATCTCACGGGGTATCAATTAACGACGTGAAGGGGGATATCGAAAGGCTCGAATCGAGACTCGAAACACTTTCTTCTATCGGCAGGCTTTTTACATCGGGCCGAGACGTTAATTTCAACGAGACGCAGACTATCCGCGAGAGTAGGCTGGAGCGGATCAGTGAACATCTGCTGTGGGCCGGGCCTTACACCTGTTCCAATTTTTACGTTGTGCTGAGTGGAAGCGGTCACGCAATGTTGATTGATTATGGGCTAGCCTCGCAGGGGCATCTCCATAGCGGCGCAGATTCCGACGGGCTGCAGGCCCTGCGTTTCGTCGAGCATCATATCGATCAGCTTCGCGATGATCATGGAGTGCGGCATATTGAACTCGTCGTGCCGACGCACATTCACGATGACCATGTCTGTGGCATACCGTACCTCCAGCGACATTTCGGCACAAAGTGCTGGGCCCTCGATTGTGTCGCCGAGGTCATTGCCGATCCAGCTGCGTGGGCAAGTACGCCGTGCTGCTTCCACAAACCCATTGAAGTGCAACGGATTCTGAGTGACGGTGAGGCTTTTCACTGGCGAGGATTTGACTTAGAGGTGCATTACGCCCCGGGTCAGACCGAATTTCACGCGATGATTCTGGCTAGGATCGACGGAAAACGAGTCGTTTTTGGCGGCGACAATCTGTTCCTTTTTAATCCTCGCGCCGGAGGGATTGATCGCGAGATTGCTATCCAGGCGACGGTCATGCGCAACAGCTTTCAATTGGAGATGCATCGTCGCTGCGCTAATGTAATACGGGTACTTAACCCCGATCTTGTGTGTCCTGGGCACGGAAAGCTGATTGATATGGATCAGGCGAGGATCGCCGAGTACACGAGTTACATCGAACGTAAAGAAGCAGCTTTCCGAGGTATCGTAGATGAACCCGCCAATCATTTTATCGATCTATTCTGGGCGCGGATGCTCCCTTATATTTCGCATGTTCAGCCGAATAGCAAGCTCATATATACAGTGAAGCTCCGCAACAACTTGGAGCGCCCTGCTGTGTACAGCGCTCGCCTCCAACCGGCATTTGGTTGGGCCTCGGATGGAGAGGCTCAGAGCATTGAGCTTCAACCGCGGCAGCTAGGCGAGGTAATGCTTCAGGCCACTGCCCCGTCTCATGTTGATCAGCGGCGAAGGCTCATCACCGTCGAAATTTTGATCGACGGTGTATCGCAGGGACCTATCTGTGAAGCCCTCGTTTCAACGAGATTAGCTTCTGTCCCGCAGGGACAAACGATTGAGTTCGCATTGTCAACCGACTCCGGGAGTTGATCCCTCCTATCGCCTCACGGATGCATGTTGCGGACCGCGATGAGGCCGACATGGCCGCTAACTCCTCTGTCGCGGCGGGGGGAGATAGCGGCCAGCTCGTCATCCAACCCGCCATCGAGGAGGAACAGCTAAGCCATTTCCATGCCTTGGAGCGCGACGGGTCGATCTTTGTAAGGCGTTGCGACACACACTTGCTGCCGAGCGCCGGCTCTTCCGCGAGCCATGCCTTAATCTGCGCCTGAAGGGCTCGTATAGCAGGGGAGGGTCTGTGATTTTTGGTGGCATGAGGTCGGCGCTCTGGTGCGAAACGCACGAGAAGGGCTTCCGCGGTCAGATCCGCGTCGTGAATGGGCGCGCCGGCGGCTGGCCGAAAAGGCCGATCAAAACGCGCGCTTGCCCGCACGCCCTTGACACGAACCATGGCCAGGCTCATGACGCTTGCGCGCGACGACCTGTCCAAATCCGACGCCCCGGTGGCAGTTGGAGTTCCGGTTTCCTATTTCCGCAGGGTCGGGTCGTAACGAACAGACCGATTTCTAATCCCGGGGCGTGAGGTGCACTCCGGCGATGGTGCATCGCACGGAACCGCCAGCTAGCTCGATCGTTGGAATTGCTAGGGGCAGGATGCGCGCGCTCTCGCCGATGATGCCGATCTGTTCCGCTGTCAATGCCAGAAGTGCGGTCGTCGACAGGGCCAAGATGCGCCCGTTCCCGCCCAGGAGCTCAATGGCATTGCCAGCAAACTTCTCGATCTGTGCGTTGGTGAGCCCGATTACTCGACGGCCCGCCCGTTCGAAACGGTTGACGATTTCGCGTCGTCGCCCTGAGTCCGTAATCATGTCGAGGCCGATCATGGCGAAATCGGTTGCGACGCACATCAGCACGTTCGTATGATAAATGTCGAACCCGCTGGGGTCCTTCGCCGAGAACAAAATCGGCTCAAAACTAAACTGGGTGCAGAACCTTTCAACTGCGATAGGATCCGTGCGCTCAGATCTTACCGCATAGGCGACACGATCGATGTGATCGAGCACCATCGAACCGGTACCTTCCAAGAAGAGCCCGTCCAGCTCAAGGCCAGAATAGTCGATAACCTCCTGCACTCTATATCGGCTTTTCAGCATGTCTATTATATCGCTCCGGCGCTCACGCCGGCGACTCAAGGCCTTCATCGGGTAGATCGCCACGTAACCGCCAGAGTGGGTTGAAAACCAGTTATTCGGAAACACTGAATCCGGAGTGTTGCTGCCCTCGCTCTCGAACAAATGCACCACTATACCCTGCTCTCGAAGCAGCGCGGCGGCGCGGGTGATCTCCGCATATGCGAGCGGCGAGAGATCACCAGCAATCTCATTCGATAGTTGAAAGCGATTATCGGCAGCAGTCTCGGTATTGACCGTGAAATGATGGGGGCGAACCATAACCACCGAGGAAGGTGCCTGAGTGGAGAATTCTGAACTTGGTACCACGGGAAAGACGCCGATCGGGTTAGTAAGCAGGTTGAAGCTGCCACAGGGGCCGCTGATGTAGGTCATCGACCATGTGGAGACGCTGGCAACATCCATTCCAAAGTCGCTCTCGTACTGCGTATCGCCGAAGAGTCCTGGGTTTCGAAGCCGACGCTGTCGAACAGAGGAGTGTTGAACGTCGCCGACCTAGTGCCATGCCACTCACGAGGCTAAGAGTCTTGTTCAATTGTCGGTGGTGCAGAAGCGGATATGCCTGCCGGTTCCAGAGCTTCCGCAGACCTAAAGGAGACGACGGTGAAGCCGAAATCATCGAGATTGCGGACAGTCTTTGGTGCCTTGCGGGTTGATGTCATAGTGCCTTTGCTCAGATTGGATCGCGCACAATGGGACAAGTCATGCAGTGTGCGCCCCCACGTCCCCGGCTGAGTTCCGCACCGTCGACAGCGATCACTTCCACGCCGGCGCGTCTCAACATCGTGTTCGTGTATACGTTTCGTTCGTAAGCAATCACGACGCCGGGCTCGACGGCGACCACATTATTAGCGGCATCCCATTGCTCCCGCTCGGCCGCGGAGTTATCGCCACCGGTCGCGACAGTGCGGAGAGCGTTCAATCCTAACGCCTCGGCCACCACCGACAAGAACGGTCGAGCCTCCTTGGTGACATCGAGCACACCCTCAGCGTTGGTCGGCCGTAGCGAAAACGTGTGCAGCAACTCAACAACCTGTGGGTAGATTGTCACGAGGTCGCGGTCACAGAAGGTGAAGATTGTGTCCAGATGCACATAGTTGCGTTTCCGCGGCATCAGCGCTGCGATGACTCGGGTTACCTCCTTCGTCGTGAACAAGCGGCGCGCCAGAGCCTCGACTGCCTGCGGTGTGGTTCGTTCGCCCATTCCAATTAGCACAACGCCGCCGCCAATCGGCATCACATCTCCGCCTTCGAGGCTGGAAATGGGGTCTATCCCATCGGGCAACAGGAAAGTGAAGCTGGCCTCGCGAAACCGCGGATGGAACCGGTAGACGGCCTCGACATTCGCAGCTTCCGGCTGTCTTGCGGGCCAATGCATAGCGTTGACCGTGACGCCCCCATAGATCCAACATGAACTGTCACGTGTAAAAAGCTGGTTCGGCAAGGGCGGCAGGACGAAATCTTCCGGCATTAGCGTTTGCCCCGTCAGGCTGCGCGGTTTGAACGGCATTTCCGCAACAAGAATCCCGCCAACCAGATATGTCGCGAGCTGACCAGCAGGAATCTCCTCAAGCCAGCCCCGCAATTCATCGACCATGTCTTGCCCAACGGCGGAAGCATTGACGCGACGGTCGAGTAGCCAACGGCGCGCTTCGGGCAAGGCCACCGTTGCAGAAAGCAGGCCGTCCAAGGAGTGCACCAACACGCCACGGTCGCGCAGGGCCTCCACGAACGTATCGTGCTCCCGTCCGGCGCGCTCCACCCAAAGCACGTCATCGAAAAGAAGGCCGTTGCAGTTCCGCGGGGTGAGACGGTGGAGGTTAAGGCCTGGCCGGTGCACCAGCACTTCTCGCAGCCGGGCGACCTCGGAATGCACACCTAAGCTCATCATGGCAGTTGCCTTGTCCTCAGAGCGGGCCAATGGCGGAGATTCTGTCTCGTTGGCGGTAAGGCCATCGCGCCATGAGGGCGGTCATGGAGGGATCGGCCGGAACGAAGGCGCTCCCTCCGCTCACGCCTCCGCCCAAAGTTGGAAGAGGATGCGGCGTAGATTGAGGACATCGCTATAGAGACATCATCCAAAATGCGCGGCGCGCGGTGTAGCTGACGAGCCGGAGCATAAAGACGCGCGAATACCGGATTTGGCGGTTGCATCCACCTGTTCGGAGCATCTCGTGCCGGTGATGCCCTCAAGTAAATCATCCGTACAGACATCGAACGGCCCTGCTCCTACGTGAACGTCAGAGTATAAACAGCAAGAGCAATGCCAAGCGAAAAAGCGATGTAATTTCTATGTGGTGCTCGCTTTTCCTGTTTCTGCGAGTCCGGTAAGGCCAAGCTTTGTCATGCTTTAGACAATCCAATTGGGTTGCGAAAGGCACAGCGTCCTACGCACAGAGCGCGAAGGGGAGTAAGAGACCTGTGAGCGGGTATCTGGCTGGTATGTTGATCTGTGATTCTCTCAATCAGACAACGGATTGGCGCCTGACTCGAAACTCGGTTACGTGCGAGGTGGAGCTGCGCGGTGGCGAAGCATGAGGCGAATGGAGGCGATGAAGACCCACGCTTCGGCGCTTGCGATAGTCTCGAAAACCTTGGCGAGCCGGTCAACGCCCGAGCCAGGCGAGGGTTCGCTCGATGTCTCATCGTCGCGGCAGCACCTCGAGACCTTGGCCGTGTCGGAGCGCTTGATCGTCCACGTGCCCAGGTCGGCGAGAGGTCGAGTTGGTCGTGTCCGACGATCATGCCGGCCTGGTGGCAGCGATCGGCGAGGTGATCCCCGAAGCCGCCTGGCAACGCTACTACATGCCGTCGTAGCCACGCAAACCGGCAACGTCCGCGGCCTTTGCCGATTGGCTATCGCTGATGCCGGCGGTCGGGCTCGCCTGGCGACCAAGCGTCAGGTGGGCCGCAGCCACGCAGGTGGAAGTACAGCCTATCGTCTCGCCAGGCATTAGAAAATAGCGTTGAACCGTCAAAACGGCGGGAAGCAGTCCTGCAACGCCCGCCGCTGGCAGCCGGTCCAAGCAATATATGGTTGTGTGCGTCAAGTTCTGCAAAAAGGGGGCGGCCATGACGCTGGTCATGCGGCTTGGCGCAGAGCGAGCTTCTTGTGCTCGCGCAAATCGTCCATGTTGATGTAGCGGTTGGCCTCCATTCAGTTTTCGTTGGTCTCGACGGCTAGGCCCTGACCAGGCGCAGGCAGCTTTCGGTTGGGAAAGATGCGCACGCCATAGGTTCTGCGCCTAGATTAATTTCGCAGAGGCCAGGGCTGATCTGCCAAGGATGAGGTAAGGAAACGGCTCTTGAAGGGGGCGCCTGGCAAAGGCAGCGAGGCTCTCGTCCAGCCGCTTGTTGATGGCCGAGATCGACGAGGCCGAGAAGGCATGGCCGCACAGTTCTTCCGTGATCGCCTTCACCTTGCGGGTCGACACGCCCTGCACATACATCTCCGCCAGTGTCGCCACCAAGGCCCGCTCGGAACGCTGGTAGCGCTCGAACAGCTCGGTGGAGAAGCGCCCGGCCCGGTCCTGCGGAACCCGCAGCTCGAGCTTGCCGACCCGCGTCACAAGGGTGCGGCCGTAATAGCCCGAGCGATAGCCAAGCCGTCGGGCGTGCGCTCGCTCTTCGAGGCACCCAGCGCCTCGTCCATCTCGGCCTCAAGCACCTCCTGCATCACCGCACGGAGCACTTCGTGCAATCCATCCGGGTTCGAAAGCAAAATGTCTTTGACGGCAGCGCTGGCGGTCTTAACTTCAGTCTTGGTCCGTGGTCGTCCTGTCGCCTTCGCTCCAGGCATGGACGGCCCGATCAACGCCCATTCCCTGCCCGTCAACGCGCGTTGCATCCCGCTGCCCCGCACGGTAATATTGAGGGTGGCCCCCGTCCAACCCTCTCGTGATCCCGCTCAAGTCTAAACAACTCAAGCGGATCACAACGGACGCCACTCAACCGCTTCCAAGCCCAATCCCGAGTTTCGGGTCAGGCTCTGAGAGATGCGATGTACAACCAGGCAAAACCGGTGCGGACGCTGCGTGATGGCGGGGCCACCAGATTCTCGAACGCTGACCCCTGCGGACCTGCTCGACATGATCCTGGAGTTGGGGCCGTGCCGTCTACTCGCGCGCACCGGACCGACCGCAAAAGCTTCCTGAAAATCCTCCAACGCATTCCGTCCACGCCAACGGCTAGCAGAACGATATCCGCAGCGCACCCGGCACGCTTAATGACCGAGGATCCGCGATCTCGTGCGGCCCAACTATGATGCGCTTGCGTCGAACTTCGTCCGATGCCGCAGCCGCCGCATGCGGCATGGCCCTGGTCGCTTGGGTTCCGCCGCTAATCTTGCTGCCTTCGCAGAGCACGTTCGGAAAGCAGAAAAGATGTGAGCCGACTGGTTTTGCTGCCCTGTCATCATTGCAGTGCCTGACTTATGGGCGCCCGAAGCACCGCGGCAGTTTGACAGGAGCAGTCAGGAATCCTGTCCGTGAGGCCGGTTTCGTCATAGGCCGACGAAGCGCTCGCCGAAGACGACGGCGAGCTGTGTCTTGGCCTCGAACCACTCGCGCGGCGGGTCGGCCGCGCGACCGCCAAATACCATACCGAGACCGCCTCGCCGCCCCAACATGTTCCGGTCTCTGGATCAGCCTATAGCGGTCTTGAGGATCGCTATCCGACGCGCTGTGTCGCCATTGTCGGGTCCGCTACACGGCTTCGTCCACAATCACTGTTTGGCCACAAGCTAAATCGCTGAAAAGCAACCACGAAATTTTTCTGCGGCACGACGGTCAAATTGGCACGAGTCTTGAGATCCTTAGGTGCGAGGCGGCTACAGCTGCCCGACCGGCATTCATGTCGCGGCAGCCGCGATGAATGGAACGAAGGAAGGAAAGCCACATGTCAGGTTTGCGTCAGATCGCCTTTTACGGCAAGGGCGGCATCGGCAAGTCCACCACCTCCCAAAATACGCTCGCCGCCCTTGTCGACCTCGGGCAGAGAATCCTCATCGTGGGCTGCGACCCCAAAGCCGACTCCACCCGACTGATCCTGAACGCGAAGGCGCAGGATACGGTGCTGCACCTCGCGGCAGAGGAAGGTTCGGTGGAAGACCTGGAACTCGCGGACGTGCTCAAGGTCGGCTACAAAGGCATCAAATGCGTGGAGTCGGGCGGCCCTGAGCCAGGTGTCGGCTGCGCCGGCCGCGGCGTGATCACCTCAATCAACTTCCTCGAGGAGAACGGCGCCTACGACGACGTCGACTATGTCTCCTACGACGTGCTCGGGGATGTGGTGTGTGGCGGTTTCGCGATGCCGATCCGCGAGAACAAGGCCCAGGAAATCTATATCGTCATGTCCGGCGAGATGATGGCGCTCTATGCCGCCAACAACATCGCCAAGGGTATCCTGAAATACGCCCATTCGGGCGGCGTGCGGCTCGGCGGCCTGATCTGCAACGAGCGCCAAACCGACCGCGAGCTCGACCTCGCCGAGGCGCTTGCTTCCAGGCTCAATTCCAAACTTATCCACTTCGTGCCGCGCGACAACATCGTCCAGCACGCCGAGCTCAGGAAGATGTCTGTGATCCAGTATGCGCCGGACTCCAAGCAGGCCGGGGAATACAGGGCGCTGGCCGAGAAGATCCATGGGAATTCGGGCCAGGGCACCATCCCGACCCCGATCACCATGGAGGAGCTCGAGGACATGCTGCTCGACTTCGGCATCATGAAGACGGACGAGCAGATGCTTGCCGAGCTTCAGGTCAAGGAAGCGGCTAAGACGGCCGCACAGTAGCGACCGCTGCCTTCATGAGGCGCCGCCTGACCTGGTGCGTCTTTCAAAGAACCGCGCCTCGTCGGTGAGGCGTCACCCTGAACCTTGAAAGGGGTCCCATGAGCCTGGAATACGAGAATGACGGTGGCCTCCATGCGAGGCTTATCGAGGAAGTGCTGTCGCAATATCCTGACAAGTCGGCGAAGCGCCGCAAAAAGCACCTCAGCGTCGCAAAAAGCCGCGACGAGGCTGGCGAGGAAAGCGAGGTCCTTTCCGAATGCGAGGTAAAATCGAACATCAAGTCCATCCCCGGCGTGATGACAATTCGCGGCTGCGCCTATGCCGGCTCGAAAGGCGTGGTGTGGGGTCCAGTCAAGGATATGGTCCATATCTCGCACGGCCCGGTCGGTTGCGGGCAATATTCCTGGTCTCAGCGCCGCAACTACTACGTCGGCACGACCGGCATCGACACGTTCGTCACCATGCAGTTCACCTCCGATTTCCAGGAGAAGGATATTGTTTTCGGCGGCGACAAGAAGCTCGAACGGATCATCGACGAGATCGAGGAACTGTTTCCGCTGAATAAGGGCATGACTGTGCAATCCGAATGCCCGATTGGCCTGATTGGCGACGACACGGAAGCCGTGTCCCGCAACAAGGCCAAGCAGCACGAAAAGACAATCGTGCCGGTGCGCTGCGAGGGCTTCCGCGGCGTGTCGCAATCCCTCGGCCACCACATCGCCAATGACGCGATCCGCGACTGGGTGTTCGAGAAGAAGGACCTCGAGTTCGAGGCCGGCCCGTACGATGTCAATGTGGTCGGCGACTATAATATCGGCGGCGACGCCTGGGCTTCGCGCATCCTGCTCGAAGAGATGGGTCTGCGCGTGGTCGGCAACTGGTCGGGCGACGCTACGCTGGCCGAAATAGAGCGAGCGCCAAAGGCGAAACTCAATCTCATCCATTGCTACAGATCGATGAACTACATCTGCCGGCACATGGAGGAAAAGTATGGCATCGCCTGGATGGAGTACAATTTCTTCGGCCCCTCCCAGACCGAAGCCTCTCTGCGCAAGATAGCCAAGCACTTCGGGCCGGAAATCGAGGCCAAGGCCGAGGCGGTCATCGCCAAATACCGGCCGCTGGTCGAAGCGGTCATAGCCAAGTACCGGCCGCGCCTCGAAGGCAGGACGGTGATGCTCTATGTCGGCGGGCTGCGCCCCCGTCACGTCGTCACGGCATATGAGGACCTGGGCATGGTGATCGTCGGCACTGGCTACGAATTTGGCCATAACGACGACTATCAGCGCACCGGCCACTACGTGAAGAAGGGCACACTGATCTATGACGACGTGACTGGTTACGAGCTCGAGAAGTTCATCGAGGGGATCCGTCCTGATCTCGTGGGCTCCGGCATCAAGGAAAAGTACCCGGTCCAGAAGATGGGCATACCGTTCCGTCAAATGCATTCCTGGGATTATTCCGGCCCGTATCACGGCTACGACGGCTTCGCCATCTTCGCCCGCGACATGGATCTGGCCATCAACAACCCGGTCTGGAACCTCTACGACGCCCCCTGGAAGAAAAAAGCCGAGCCCTCGGCGGCGATCGCAGCCGAATGAAAATCTGGCCTCCCGGGAGCCGGGAGGCCGTGAACGCCTGTGGCCTTTGTCCCCGGGAGACCTGAACCGTTTCGACGTCCCTGTGCCGCCGTGTGGCGGGCCAGATGGAAAGAGGTAACCACCCATGCCGCAGTCGGCTGAAAAAGTTCTCGACCACGCGCCCCTGTTCCGCGAGCCGGAATACAGGCAGATGCTCGCGGAGAAGAGGCTGAATTTCGAATGTCCTCATCCAGACCAGATCGTTACCGACCAAGGCGAATTCACCAAGACGTGGGAATACCGCGAAAAGAACCTTGCTCGCCAAGCCCTTGTCGTGAACCCCGCCAAGGCCTGCCAGCCGCTCGGCGCGGTGTTCGCGGCCGCAGGCTTCGAGCGAACCATGTCCTTCGTCCACGGCAGCCAGGGCTGCGTGGCCTATTACCGCTCGCACCTGTCGCGCCATTTCAAGGAGCCTGCTTCGGCGGTTTCCTCCTCGATGACTGAGGACGCGGCAGTGTTCGGCGGCCTGAAGAACCTGGTCGACGGGCTCGCCAACACGTACCAACTCTACGACCCGAAGATGATCGCCGTCTCGACTACTTGTATGGCGGAGGTCATTGGAGATGACCTGCACAGCTTCATCGAGAACGCCAAGGACGAAGGCTCGGTCCCGCGCGACTTCGACGTCCCATTCGCCCATACGCCGGCCTTCGTCGGCAGTCATGTCGATGGCTACGACGTCACGCTCAAGGGGATTTTGGAGCATTTCTGGAAAGGCGAGGAGCGAACGGAAGCCGAGGGGACCATCAACGTCATTCCGGGTTTCGATGGCTTCTGTGTTGGCAACAACCGGGAACTCAAGCGCCTGCTCGATCTGATGGGCGTTTCTTATTCCTTCATCCAAGACGCCTCTGACCAGTTCGACACGCCGTCCGACGGCGAATACCGCATGTATGACGGCGGCACGAAGATCGAAGACGTGAGGAAGGCACTCAACGCCGAGGCGACGCTGTCGTTGCAGCATTACAACACCCGAAAAACACTGGAGTATTGCGAGGGGGTGGGGCAGGCGACGGCCTCGTTCCATTACCCGCTCGGAGTCCAGGCAACCGACGACTTCCTCGTGGAGGTCTCCGCGATTTCCGGCAAGCAAATCCCCGAGGCAATCCGCCTGGAGCGCGGCCGACTTGTCGACGCCATGGCGGACAGCCAATCCTGGCTGCACGGTAAGAAATACGCCATCTACGGCGATCCGGACTTTGTCTACGCCATGGCCCGCTTCATCATGGAGACGGGCGGCGAGCCGACCCATTGCCTCTCCACCAACGGCACGTCGGCATGGGAAGCGGAGTTGAAGGAACTGCTTGCATCATCGCCCTTCGGCAAGGATGCTCAAGTCTGGGCGGGCAAGGACCTCTGGGCGATGCGCTCGCTGCTCTTCACCGAGCCGGTGGACCTGCTGATCGGCAACTCCTATGGCAAGTATCTGGAGCGCGACACGGGCACGCCGCTGATCCGGCTGACGTTTCCGATCTTCGATCGCCACCATCACCATCGGTTCGCGCTGATGGGCTACCAAGGCGGGTTGCGCGTGCTGACGACGATCCTCGACAAGATCTTCGACAAACTCGATCGCGAGACAAGCGAGACGGGCGTGACGGACTATTCGTATGACCTCACCCGCTAAGCTTGACGGTCGGCTTTGGCCGGTCGTCTTCCCGAGGGACTTTGGAGACCGACGCAATGTCCTTGCTCAGAGCCAAAATCCAGGATGTCTTCAACGAGCCTGGCTGCGAAAAGAACCGCGGCAAGGATGCCAAGGCGCGCAAGGTGGGCTGTTCGAAGCCACTGACCCCCGGGGCGGCGGCCGGTGGCTGTGCCTTCGATGGCGCCAAGATCGTGCTGCAGCCGATCACCGACGTCGCACACCTGGTCCATGGGCCGCTCGCCTGCGAGGGCAATTCCTGGGACAACCGCGGTGCGGCTTCGTCCGGGCCAACGCTGTGGCGCACGAGCTTCACGACCGACCTCACCGAACTCGATGTTGTCATGGGGCAGGGCGAGCGGAAGCTCTTCAAAGCGATCCGCGAGATCAAGGAAGCGTATGGGCCGCCGGCGATCTTCGTCTATCCAACCTGCGTGACGGCGCTGATCGGCGACGACATAGAGGCCGTCTGCCAGCGCGCGGCGGAAAAGTTCGGCGTGGCCGTTGTACCGGTCAATGCGCCGGGCTTCGTCGGCTCCAAGAATCTTGGCAACAAGCTTGCCGGCGAGGCATTGCTCGAGCATGTCATCGGCACGGCCGAGCCCGACGATCCCGGCCCTTACGACATCAACATCCTTGGCGAATTCAACCTCTCAGGCGAATTCTGGCTGGTGAAGCCGCTGCTGGATCGGCTCGGGATCCGGGTGCGCGCCTGCATTCCGGGTGACGCGCGTTACTTCGACATTGCCTGCGCGCACCGCGCCCGGGCGGCTATGGTGGTGTGCTCGACCGCGCTCATCAATCTCGCCCGCAAGATGGACGAGCGCTGGGACATCCCGTTTTTCGAGGGCTCCTTCTACGGCATCACCGATACCTCGGATGCACTCCGGAACATCGCTGAGCTGCTCGTAAAGCAGGGTGCTGATCCGGAGATCCTCGGCCGCACCGAGGTATTGATTGCAGAGGAAGAGGCGATCGCCTGGAAGAAGCTAGCGGCCTACCGGCCGAGGCTCGCAGGCAAGCGCGTGCTGCTCAACACCGGCGGCGTGAAGTCCTGGTCGGTCGTCCATGCGCTGATGGAGATCGGGATCGAGATCGTCGGCACCTCTGTCAAGAAGTCGACCGTCGAGGACAAGGAGCGGATCAAGCAGATCCTCAAGGACGACAACCATATATTCGAGCAGATGGCAGCGCGCGAGCTTTACGCCATGCTCTCGGAACGCAAGGCCGATATTATGCTGTCGGGCGGGCGCACGCAGTTCATCGCCCTGAAGGCCAAGACGCCGTGGCTCGATATCAACCAGGAGCGCCAACACCCTTACGCCGGCTATGACGGCATGGTGGAACTCGTACGCCAGATCGACTTGGCCATTCAAAACCCCATCTGGTGCCAGGTACGCGAGCCGGCACCATGGGATTGCCAGCCTGCGGTGAGGGAGGAACTGCCGCGTACGAAAAGCGAGACCGTGACCTTGCATGCTGTCCAGGAATTCTCCGGCACGACGGCCGCTGATTTCGGCGAGTGTTGAGGAAGCCAATGGGCCGGATCCTTCCCCAGACCAAAGCGGCGGCGGTCAACCCGCTGAAGTCATCGCAGCCATTGGGTGCCGCCTTGGCCTTTCTTGGCGTCGACGGCGCGATGCCGCTGTTCCACGGCAGCCAGGGGTGCACCAGCTTCGCGCTCGTGCTCTTGGTGCGACATTTCAAGGAAGCCATTCCCTTGCAGACAACCGCGATGGACGAGGTGGCAACGATCCTCGGCGGGCCAGACCATCTGGAAGAGGCGATCCTCAACCTCAAGGCCCGCACAAAGCCAACGCTGATCGGGGTTTGCACGACCGCGCTGGTGGAAACCCGGGGCGAAGACTGCGCAGGAGATATCGCCAATATCAGGCTGAGGCGCACCAAAGAACTCGCGGGTACGGAGGTGGTGCTGGCCAACACACCAGATTTCGATGGTGCGATCGAAGAGGGCTGGGCCAAAGCTGTCACCGCAATGATCGAAGGGATTACGCGGCCCGGCGAGCAGGCGCGGAAATCGAAGAAGATCGTGATCCTGCCTGGCTGGAACCTCACTGTGGCTGACATCGAGCATGTGCGCGAGATGGTTGAGAGCTTTGGACTGAAGCCGGTGATTTTGCCGGACGTCTCCGGCTCGCTCGACGGTACGGTGCCCGACCGTTGGGTCACGACCACCTATGGCGGCACCAGCGTCGAGGATATCCGCGAGCTTGGCACGGCCGAGCAATGTATCGTCATCGGTGAGCATATGCGCCGCCCTGCCGAGGTGCTGCATAGGTTGACCGGCGTGCCATACGTACTGTTCCGGTCACTGACTGGATTGAGAGACGCCGACCGGTTCGTCTCGCTGCTGTCTACGGTTTCGGGCGCGGCGGCGCCGTCTGGGGTGCGCCGTCAGCGGTCGCAGTTGCAGGACGCGTTGCTCGATGGACATTTCCACTTTGGAGGCAAGAAAATTGCGATCGCTGCTGAACCAGACCAACTCTACCAACTCGCGAGCTTCTTCATCGGCATGGGCTCCGAAATCGCGGCGGCGGTCACAACGGCCGCTATGTCGAAAATTCTGGAGGAAGTGCCGGCGCAGTCGATTCAAATCGGCGATCTCGGCGATTTGGAAGCGCTTGGCGCCGGCGCTGATCTCCTCGTTACTCATTCCCACGGCCGCCAGGCGGCGCAGCGCCTCGGCATTCCGCTCATGCGGGTCGGCTTCCCGATCTTCGACCGGCTCGGGGCCCAGCACAAGCTCACAATCCTCTATCAGGGGACCCGCGACCTGATCTTCGAGGTTGCCAACATTTTTCAAGCCAACCGGCGCGCGCACACGCCTGGGGCGCTTGATCCACTCCGTAAGCGAGAAATGCCAGATGAGCTCCGTCCGTCGCCTCTCGCTCGTCACTGACGAGGTTCACGTACCGACACCGGAACGCCAAGCGGGCGCATTGCGCGTGGCGATCGGCACGCAGGACATGAAGAACCTCAACGCCCATTTCGGATCGGCCAGGCGCTTTGCTGTCTACGACGTGATGCGCGAGGAGTGGAATCTCGTGGAAGCCGTGGCCTTCGATGACGTTTCCGACGAGAGCGGGAAGCATCGAACTGAGGGCGATGACCGCATCACCCCGAAGGTGGAGGCGCTAAAGGGCTGTCATCTCCTGTTTTGTCTGGCGATCGGCGGACCTTCGGCAGCCAAACTTGTTTCCGCAAAGATCCATCCGATCAAAGTGCCGCAGCCCCAGACCATCCAAGAGGTGCTGTTGCGCACGCAGATGATGCTCAGGACGTGTCCTCCCCCTTGGCTGCGCAAGGTGCTGGCGCAGGCAGGTGTCGCTGAACAGAAACCCTCCTTCGAGGACGAAAGCTGAAATGAGGAGTGGGCGAAATGTTTGAAGCCGCTGTTGGCCTTGCCGCCACCGAGGACGAGGCGGCCCTTGCCACCCCGTTCGTCAAATGCCTCGTGCGGCTGATCCGTGCCAATGATTCCCACGGGTCATGGGAAGGCAAATCGGACGCCGAGCTGCTGGGCGACTTCATCATCACCAGGGAACAGCGCCGTGCAATTCCAATCATCGGCGATCCCGATCCGGACGTGCTGTGGAGGCTCGATAAGTTCTACACCGCCGTCGGGCTTGCGATTGAGGAACGCTCCGGCCTGATGGCATCGCCGATGATGGAGATAAGCCACGAGGGCTTCGGGCGCGTACTCTTCACGGCCGGGCGACTGGTTGTTCTGTCCAAGACCCTGCGCGACGTCCATCGGTTCGGCTTCGAGACGTTGTGGAAACTCGCCGCGGCCGGTACCCAACTGGCCGGCTATGCCACCGCAGCCATTGAGGCTTATCCCGAGGTGGCGCGGGCGTGATGGAGCCGATTTTCGATCGAGGGGATCATGTCAGGCCTTGAGGACATGCGAGCCCTCTCAATCGAGGCGGTCGAGGCCGATGTGGTTCTTGGGGTAGCGCTGATGAAGCCAGTGGTACTGATCTGTTCGCAAGATGCGGAGTTGTATCTGTTCCTCAGCCACATTCTGGGGGTGGACGGCTTCACGAGTGAGCCGGCAGGCGGCGTGAAGGAAGCACTTGCATTGGCCGATCAACGGGACCTCCAGGCGGTAGTCCTGGACTGCGGGCCAGCAAGCGCGGCAGGCTCCACAATCTGCGCCCGGTTCAAGGGGGAGCCCCGGACCGGCCGCCTGCCCGTCATTGCGTTGATCGCGCCCGGCGCCGAGAACCAGCACCTCGATCTCTTGAAGGCAGGTGTTGACGAGAGCTTTGTGCGGCCCTTCGCGCCGGCCAAGCTGCTCGACTGTCTACGCACGAAGCTGGCGCTGCCACAGCCGGGTTCAAACGGGATAAAAAACGGCAGCTGGCTCTGTTGCGGCAACCTTGAGATGAAGCTCGATGCTCACCGGGTTCGAGGTAATGGCCACGACATCCATCTCGGACCTCTCGAATTCAACCTGCTGCGGCAATTTCTTGAGGCTCCCGGCAAGGTCTTCAGCCGAGACGAGCTGATCGACGCGGCCTGGCCGGACAATATCCACGTCGGTGAACGCACTGTCGACGTCCATATCAGCCGGATCAGAAAGGCGCTGAAGGCGGCCTCGCCAGGTAGCGTTATTCATACTGTCAGGTCTGCGGGCTACTCGCTCGAGAAGCTGGACGACTGAATCGCGAACGGACGGTGTGCCACTCTCCATCTTTGTTGGAAGGCAAGTCTTGCGGTTCGAAACGCGCTACGGGCGCGACATCTCAGGGGGAAGCAATCAGATGGCCTTCAAGAAAATACTCAGTGTGACGGGAGCTGACCATTCCGATCAGGACGTCGCAATAGCTGCTCGCTTGTGCGCCGAGGTCGGCGCGTATCTTTCCGTACTAATTATATCGCCTCCGCCGCTCCTGATATCGCCTCCGGTTATTGGGTCCCCTCCGCCGTTGGGCGGTGGCATCCCCGAGTGGTCTAGACATCGCGCACACCACATTACCGCACGGGAACAATTTTCACAGGACATGGCCAACCTGGAAAAAACATCGAGGGAAATTCACAAAGTGCTGAGAGCCACGTGGCGCTGCTATGATGTAGACACCGAACACTGCGACAAGGCTGGTGTCGGTGACGCGGTGCGACAGCGGGCGCTCTGCACCGACCTGACAATCGTCGGCCCCGCACTTCTCAATGAGACTAGTTTGGGACCGCTTGTTATCCACGGCAGCTTGTTCGATACGGGAAAGCCGGTGCTTGTCGTACCGGAGGGCGCTGAGGCGACTCTGTCCCCACGGCGCGTCTTGGTCGGCTGGGATTCGCGAGTCGAGGCGTCCCGTTCGGTTCGGGAAGCGCTGGATCTGCTATCCGGTGCTGAGGAAGTTCGTGTCGCAGTCGTCGATCCGGAGGCGACCTGCACCGGAAACGGCGCCGAGCCGGGAGCCGATATCGCTGCCTATCTCACTCGGCACGGTGCTAGGGTTTGGGTCGACCGGCTGGCGAGCCGCGGCAAACCAGTGGCCACGGTGCTAGCGCAGCACGCAATCGACACGTCTGCCGACGTGATCGTCATGGGCGCTTATGGCAGCCGCCGGCTGCGCGAGCGGCTCTTCGGTAGCGTGACGAGATGGATAGTTGGCAAGCCGCCATTGCCGCTGTTTTTGGCCCGCTGACGGGTTCTGAAGTGGCACCGATGCTGTTCCAAGCTCTACTCCGCTGGTCACCTACCCTGATACCAAGTCGCAGGAAGGTCGCCGCAAACGAGCAGGTTTCGCGAGCAACTTGCGAGCGCCGTCGCGAAGAACATTCCCGGCCGCCTCTAACGCGCTCGGTGTCTGCTCGCCGAGACAACCCGTAACGCCGCATACAATGGCCGGGCAGAGGCCCAGGCCTCCTCAATGCGCTCAAACCAGCGATACTCGAGCCGGCGTCAAGTCGAGAAAGAGAGTCGTTTCAGCGCGGCAGGCTGCGTTCGGACCGTAGTCTCATCGTATGGGCGTTATCACGATTTCCTTCACCATGGCGGGGAACGGAACACGGCAACGACCGTGCAGCGGCCAAGGCACCGACCTTCGAGTCCGACAGTGGGCTCTTGCCGGCCCTCGGCGGGAACGGTGGCATCAATCACGTGTCACCGCCCTGGGATGGTAGCCGGGTCAGCGGCGGGGGCGGCCGCATCTTCGGCGTTTTCATACTGCCCGGCCCACCGCGTGGCGACCGAGCGGCCTTGAGGCCGGTCAATTCCGACAGCGCTCACATCGCACCATGTGGTCCCCGTAGGTCCTGCGAAGGGACACAGAACAACAAAAGTAGGACCCGTGAGAGTTCACCGGCCCGGCACAGGCCGGCATTCATCCTGGCCCTCTTCGCCACAATCACATCTGACGATGACGGTACTCGCGACCCGCAGCCGGACATAACCGGCTTCTTGGTGAAACTCTGGCGTTGCGAGCCAGGAATTCAAGCGCAAAGCGGAAGAGGTAGGGCAGAGGCGATGCTCGGAGGGAGCGGCCCCTGCTCGCAATGGCGTTCCGCTGAGCGACCGGAACGGCCTTGAGGCGGACGGTGATGACGTGGCTGGCGCAAGCCAACGCAGTCATGATGTCCATCTGTTCGTCCCTATATGTCGATACGTCCGTGGCCACGCTTCTGTGCCGACGCGAAGCGGGTGATGCGTGTCCAAGACCTGACAATGGCAGAAAACATGTCGCGACTAGTACAACCGGCTCTAGTCGCCGCGGGAGCTTTTTTAAGTATAATCAAGCGCTTACTGCACGCCGAGCGCGTTGGCACGGCCTTTGCGAATTGAGATTCAGCAACACTGACTGAGGCTGACTGCACGCAGATGCGCAAGACGAGCGATGCTCTCCCTTCCTGGAACCCTCGTGCTCCGTCTCAAAAGGGGAACAAGCTCGCGCATAAGGTCACACGACCTTTGGCAACAGCTTTGGACAGCGACTTGGTGTTGCAGATGGGGTCACCGGCTCCTTCGATCAAAGTGGAGGACTGGCTGCGTGGCGAGCCCCTTGCGACCTTCCAGCGCGGCAAAGTCTATATCGTCGAATTTCGGGCAACTTGGTGCGAACTATGTGCGGCGGAGATGCTCGAGTTGATGCAGCTACAGGAGAAATACAAGGACAGCGGACTTGAGGTCCTCGGGATCGCGGCTGATGAAGAAGCTGCAACGGCCGTCGAGGCCCGGACCAAGTTGGATGCGTGGTTGGCCGAAAAGTGCCCGGATCTGAATCATCGGATTGCGTTCGACTTCACAGGCGAAATGAAGAAGCTTTGGAGGGAACCCAGCTTTTGGTTCGGGGTTCCGACCTCGTTCGTAGTCGACCGAGACGGCTGCATCGCCTTTATCGGTCATCTGAGCCAACTCGGTGAGGTTTTGCCGAAAGTGCTCAACGGCAGCTGGCGTACCAGCAACAAAGCGAAAGCGGCCGATCAGGAGCGGATCGCAACAAGCGAACCCCTGGCGCGCGGACAAGCGTTGAAGAAGCCGATCCATGACAGGTTCTGGGCGGCGGTGAAGTTGCAAGATTGGAAGACGGCGCTCTGGGCTATCGAAGAGGGCATTGCCTTCATGCCGGACGACCTCAATTTCCGCCTGACTCATGCGCATCTGTTGCTTCACAAAATCCAAGACATGTGGACCGGCTTGCCCGTGATGCGGCAATTGGTTCGCGACGCGGTCGACAAAAGTACCGAGGATTGGATGGTTTCGGCGCTAGACCAACTTTTCCATCCGGCCAATGACCATTCGCGCCTTCCCCCTGCTGATTGCTTCGCGATGGGCAAGGAGCTGTCCGAACACATCCTGGCGCTGAATCCCCCGCAAGGCGACAGTCCTAAGTTCCGATCCTATCCCGCGGTCGCCCGGTACTATCACGAGAACGGCAACAATGATCGCGCGATCGAGTTGGTCGAAGTGGCATTGACGTCGCTGGACGGGCCGGAGCCTATCCCGGCCGAATTGAAAGAGCAGCATCTGCCGCACTTGCTGCGGGCCCTCGCCAAGTACAGGGGTGCGAGGGCTTGTTGCGGCGCTCTCTTTGCGGCTGCGCAAAACAAATTCCCGAAGGTGCCAAAGCGCGGTCAGCCGAGGAGGAAAGATAAAAATGGGTAATTGGTCGAAATGGCTTACTGGCCAATTCGTCCATTTCCCTAGCGTGACCGCGGCAAGGAGGGTCCTGCACTTGGTCGATTGTTTGCAGCAGGATCGAGGCTCAAATCTTCATGGCGTCGGGCCGCATTGCGGCGGAAGTAATGTTCAACGCGAATTCGCGTGGAAGACGTCGCAGTCGAGGACGTGTTCAAGGTCGGCCCGAAGGACATCAATTGCGTGGAATCGGCCGCCCCGAGCCGGGCGTCGGCTGCGCAAGTGTGCCCGAAGTAGGCGTCCCAGAAAACAGAGATCGTGCTTCGAGGAAGAGGACTGAAATGAGCAAAAGGCGAAATGTCTGATGCCGCGGTCAGCCTGGCTGTCAACGAGACGAGGCGGCCCTTGCCACCCCGTTCGTCAAATGCCTGGTGCGGATGATCCGTGCTCAGGAGTCCTACTGCTTATGGCAAGGCAAATCTACCGCCACGCTGCTGGCCGACTTCATCATCACCAGAAAAGCGCCAAGCGATCCGTGGCATGGCTACCCCGATCCGGACGTGCTGTGGAGGCTCGATTTGTTCTACACCGCCGTCGGGCTTGCCATTGCGGAGCGTCTCCGCCCGGTGACATCGCCGATCGTGGAGATGAAACCGTAAGGACTTCGGGCCGTCCTTTTCATGGTCGGGCAACTCGTCTTTCTGTCCAGACGTCCATGGGTTCGGCCTCGAGACGTTCAGGAAGATCGAGGAGGCCGGTACGAAACTGGTCGACGATTCGACTTCAGCCATCGAAGCCTAGCCCCGACGTGGCACGGGCGTGAAGAAACCGATTTCGAGGAAGGATTTATGTCAAAGCTAGACGAGATGGGGAAGAAAGTCCGAAGGCTTCAGCTGTGCGCGGCAGTTGCCAAGATGCAATTGCGACCTTGCAGAGGATCTCCCGGGAAAATGGACTGAGGTAGTGCAAGTTGCTCAGGAAAAGTCGGCGGTTTTTTCCGAGTTGGATGGTGCCAAGAGAGCGCTCGCTGCAATGAAGAAGTTACGATGACGAACACATTTATCACCCGCGACGGCTCCGGATGGGTGCCGGAATATCTCACCGCTATAGACGGCACGACCTGCATCGGCTGCGGCCGCTGTTTCAAAGTCTGCTCTCGCGAGGTCATGCATCTTTACGGCGTCGATGACGCGGGTGAAATCCTCGGCGCCTGCGACGGCGAAGACGACGATTTCGACGGCGAGCTCAATCGCATGATCATGGTCGTCGACCATGCCGGCCGCTGCATTGGCTGCGGCGCGTGCGGCCGCGTCTGCCCGAAGAACTGCCAGACCCATGTTGCGGCCGACCAGGTCGCAGCATGATCTGAGGAGACAAAACGAGGAGAACGCCGTTGGCCTTTAGAATGTTTTGTCGCGTCCTGGGGCTGGTGATGTGCAGCACCGCACTGACTATCTACTTCGCTTCTCATTCCATCGGCACAGTAGTCGTCACGACGCTGGCTTGTTCGCTGCTCCTTCAGCTGGCGTATTTCGCAAGCGTGCTCTTTCTGATCTGGCGGTCTGCCTGCGTTAGCCGAGCTGGCCAAAGGGCTGAGCATTTCGGCAGTTGCAAGGAAGTTCGATCCGAGCCGCCAGACTTTGATGAGGTGACGAATGAGTCCGCAGATTTGCTCCAGCGCGATCAAATGCGGGCCATATCGCTGCTGCTGCCTTGAGGCGCCATGACAAGGTCAGTGCTGACGTCCTCCCCTTTATCCGCGTTATAAGTTAGCCCTGTTTACAGGTGCTCCCCGTCTTTGGGTCGCCCCTGGCCGGAACTTCCGGCGGGTAACGGCTCAGGGCGGGACGGCCGCCGATGAGCTTTTCATGAGCGATATCGGCGGCTTATTGCCGATCGCGCCTGTGTTGCAGTCCACAAACCATCCAACCGCGAGAACATCGATGACGGTGAATTGCGATGTTTCGGGGGGCCGGGCTGTACTAGCGAAAATCGAAGGCCACTCTTGCGGCTGAGCAAAAAGCAAGAGTCCCGTTGGAGATCAGTGATGACGACTAGCCAAAGTTCAAGAGCGAAGCCTTCGAGGCGATCCAAAGCGCCGTGGGCTTGTGAAGCCGACAGGGTGTTTCTCAGGCGAAAGTTTCGTCAGATTGCGCGAAGCAAAACCGCCGGGAGCGATTCACAGTCGAGTAAATGCCAAGGCGATCACAGCCGAATTTTCGAGCGAGACCTGCTACGGCGAGGAGTGTTCGGAGATCGAGCCGCTGATCCCTCCGGGCAGGCGGGGCGGCGGCAAGCGGCGCGTAAACATGCACGAGGGTCAACGACTGGTGTATGTTCTGTCGACTGGCTGCCAGCGGCGGGCGATCCCGAAGGACCTGCCGCCACCCTCGTCGGATGCGGCATTTCGCCCTATAGACCTGAAAGCACACGCTCGACCGGATTCATCATGTAGCTCTGCGGGTCGATGCAACTCCCCTTTTCCGCGCTTCTGACGCTCTGGCGTGAATGATGGCAGCGGCAGGGGAAACTTCCCGCTCCGCCTGCTCCCGCCAGGTGACGTAGAGCGTATGATGCGGGCAAGAAGATCAAGGCAAGAGTTGCTATAGTCGTGGACACCCAGGCCTCTTGATGCCCGCACTCGTCCATGCCGCCGACGTTGGGCCGAGACGCGGCGTGATGGTGATGCCGACCGTGTTCGGGCCGTATGGCCGAAAAAGGTCATCGTCCAGGTGAATGTTGAGATTGTCAAGCGGTCAGAACAGGCCCAACGGCTTCGTCGCGCTGTGCCTCATGATCGGAAAAATATCCTTCATGAAGTTGCCGGAGAGAATTTGAGTACCATGCCGTGTGCCTATTGATGTCCCTGTGATCCAGGACGCAAGCCCCAATCTGCCCAAGAGCAGGTTCGGCTCGGCCAATCTGAACTCGAGTGTACAGAATCCGCTATGCTCAGTTCCCACCATGACGCGCGTGCTCGTTGGCAACGTCGTAGAAGTGTTACTTGAAAACTGATGCCGGCACCCCGAGTGCGGCGACGTCCGGCTCCACGCCAAGTCCCGGCGCTGTCGGCGGTGCAGCAAAACCATTGACATTCCTTGCTCCCTGGCCCGAAACGGGGTCGGCCGCAAGGTGAGTATGGCAGAGCCAGCAGGCCAACCTGTTGGCGACAGGCGTCGATGTGGCGAGATGGACTGCCGCAGTGTCTGCCAGCGCCGAACCTCCAACATCCTCAATGTGCATCTGCCAACCCACGGAAACACCGAAGTCCCGGACCTGCCTAGCCTTGGTTAGACCGCCCACTCGGTTGGGCTTCACCTTGACGCCCTCAAAGGCATCTAAGCGCCAAGCCTGCAGGTGGTCCTCAAAAGTATGAAGGCACTCATATCGAGCATGATCGGCTGTTTTACTCGTCGAGCAACCTGAGCGCATTGCTGCAGCGTCTCGCAAGGCTGTTCGATCCAGCCACGCACGGACACCTTGTTCAGAACCTGGATTGCAACTGCCGGCAACCAGGCTCGGTTCACGTCGTAGGTAACCTTCTCGTCCGGTGCCAGCGCGGCTTCAATTGCCTGAATACGCGCAATATCCGCGGTGGGATCGGTACCTCCTATCTTGGCAGAGTGCTTACGATACCCGTCTGAATACGCATCTCTTATGAGTGCGATCATCTCGTCCCTAGTGCCGGTGGAGATCGAAGAGTTAACTGCGACCGGATCAGCGTTAGTTCCACCGAGCAGCCGCCATAGCGGCAGCCCGGTGACTTTTCCCAAGATGTCCCAGCAGGCCATATCGATGGCCGACTTCACATCCAGATGGCCGGGGAGCGCCATATGCATTATCCGGTTGATCGCTTCAAGCGACCTCGGGTCCTGCCCCAGTAATGAGGACGCTAGAGTTGCTATACCCGCCCTGATCCCGGGACCATAGGCGGGTAGATAGGTGCTGCCCCAAGGGCAGCCTTCCCCCCAACCAGACACATCCGCATCAGTCTCAACTCTCACAAAGGTGCTGTCGAGTTTTTCGAACTTCAGGCGGCCACCGGAGAGCCAATAGGGCTTTGTCAGTGAAAGGTCGAGTTGCCACATCGCAATGCCAATGATCTTCATAGAATACTGCGCTCCTCTAGAACTTTCCTGGCAACCCGAAAGCTGGCGGCAGTCGTTAGGTACGCATGTGTTTGTTTTGGGCTGATCGTCGCCGCGTCCCGAACAACCCAGATCAGCGCTCTTGCCATTGCCTTTACGCACCACGGTTTTGATCTACTGACCTCAGATGAGGTGAGCGTACCATTCGCGGCGGTTTGGATTTACTAAGAGTCAATGAATTTCGTTGAAGGAGTGTTGCAACGGCTCACGCGAATTGGCAAGGAGCTGATCACGCGGCGAGACTTGCGAACCGGCCAGGCAGGGTTCGGATTAAACCGGCGGGGAGCAGACCGTCCCTGGAAAACATCTCTTCGGATCACGGCCGGCAAGCAGCCGGTATCGCCGCGGCGATCCAGCGCTCTTCGACGTCATGGCCGGCGAGCAACAGGTTTTCGAGACAAGCCGTGCGGGTCTTTCCCGCCAGAAGAGCCCAGCTGCAGCAGCGGATTCTGCAGCTGCAGAAGGAGATGGCGGGGACACGGCGCAGGCGGATGCCAAGTCGCAGGAAATCACGCTCATCGAGGAGGAACTGGCCAGCACACGCGCGCTGTGGAAGAAGCGGCTGATCTCTATCGACCGCCTGACCCCCATGGAAGGCGAATCGGCGCGGCTCGATGGCGAGCGCGGCCAGTTGACGGCGGCCCTGGCGCAGGCCCAAGGCAAGATCGAGATCAATGTCCAGATGCTCCAGAACGACCTCGAGCTCAGCACCGACGTCAACGAGATCGACGGCAAGATGATCATGCAGATCGTGCCCGACAGCGATAGCCTGACCGTCGAGGCCAAGATCGTGCCGAGCGATATCGACCAGCTCAGGGTCGGGCAGCCGGCGGCGCTGCGCTTCTCTGCCTTCAACCAGCACCACGCTCGCAAATCAATGGCACGGTCGAACGGACCTCGCCGGACACGACGACCGACAGCGCACCGGCATCAGCTACTACACCGTTCGCATCGCGACCACACATGCCGAGGTGGCACGTCTTGGCGAGGTCAAGCTGGTTCCCGGCATGCCGGTCATCAAGACCGCCGACCGGGCCGTGATCTCCTATCTCGTCAAACCGCTGCAAGATCAGATCAGCGGCGCTTGAGGAACTAAGGGGAGATTCAATCCTGAAGCGACCGGCGGCGGGGCGTCTGCGCACAATGATCAATCTTTCACGCAGGGCAGGCTGGTGGTGACCGGGCCACGGCTGGCGAGGCAGCCCACGGTGCGGTGAACAAAATGTGTAGGCAATGCCACCAGCTTTGAAGCTCATGACCGCATCGGGCCTGCGGTTGACGTCACACCACTTCCGCGATCAGCAGATGCGCGAAGTAGGAACGGGACGACGGCGGGATCGCTGGGATGAGATCAAGGCGTCCGCCATGTGAAATCCAGCGGCTTCGGCGGTCTGCGGACCTGACCGAGCCTGTGGTGACGCCTTACCATGGCGTGGTGCGTTGATGTCGTACCGTTCAGTGACAAGCTCGCCGCAGTGCCTCTGTCCTCGCTCTGGAACTGAGACGTTGCGAGGCCATCAAGGCAATCCCGAGCAAGACGAGCACCGGCAATCGAGCCTGCCCTTGGCTGTGCCTTTTCGCGCGCGAGGCGTTTGCCGCGCGAAGGCGCAGATGGACGAAAAGTCCATGGGCGTGCTCGACGCGATTGGTTTCCTGACGATTGCCGATCGCTCCTTTCCCGGCACATCGCTCCTGCAATAAATACACGCAGGAGAATCTGCAGGTTGTTGCATGACGTAGGGGGGAAGATGTAGCGCGCGTGGCCAAGCTGCGACGGAGCGCTTCAGGGTGGTATAGCGCCTTCATAATCGCGTTCGCGAATTTCGCGCCTCAGGCGAACGGCGGTGAGATCGGGGTAGGCGGCGACGCTTTCACGCGAGAGTCGACGAAGGGTGCAATCTGTTGTCGGAGCGGCGGGCCTCCTCCGTCGTTAGCGTCGATCGCAAGATGTCCGCTACCAGTTCCGTTGTTAACCCAGTCGCCATTCATGAGAGAACGCCGGGCAACCGACACCTACTGTCGTGTTTGTCGAATTCGCGACACATTGTTTTCGGCCTTGCAGTCTGCTGCACTCCGGGTCAAGCCACTGAACAAACCTCAGAAAGATATTTGTTAGGCTCCCTCGGCGCAATTGGCGTGACTTTTGAGATGCCCTCTTCGTGAAACGCGATGCGAAGGCGGCACCGGTGTTCGCCTGAGGGATTCGAATGGAAAGTGATAGCCAGAGCTTCTCGTTGCCACGCAACGTCAAGTTGGCGCGAGTGCTATTCCGAAGGCCAACGGAGATTCATGCCGCCAATGTATGGGAACTTACCGCAAGTGTCCGCAACTAGACCAGACTCGCTGTGTTGCGAGCTCCTGCTCTGCACTGATTTTGGCCGAGACCTGCGAGCGTGCCGGGGCGGTGGTTGGCCGGTTGTCGGCCGGCGTCGAGGGAGTCCGCCTACCCAACTTAAATAAGGAGGCAACGATGACTGACCAAAGTGCACCGGACCGCGAGGAGGAATTTGCGATCTTCAACCATCTTGAGTCCCAAGTGCGCAGCTACGCTCGCAGCTTTCCCGTCGTTTTCGCGCGGGCACGAGGGGCTCAGCTGTTTGCGCGCGATGGGACAGCTTATCTCGACTTTCTCATGGGCTGCTCGAGTTTAAACTATGGGCACAACCCCCCAGAGCTGAAGTCCGCGCTCGCAGACTATATTGCGAGTGACGGCATCACCCATGGCCTGGATCTGTATAACGAAGCCAAAGAGTCCTTTCTGCGAGAATTCCACGAGACGATCCTTAGCCCGCGACAACTAGACTACGTCGTACAGTTTCCTGGTCCGACCGGCGCCAATGCGGTCGAGGCTGCCCTCAAGCTAGCGCGCAAGATCACTGGTCGGCCCAACATCATAGCCTTCACCAACGGCTTTCATGGTGTGAGCCTTGGCGCTCTCTCCTGCACCGGCAGCCGATATCACCGCGCAGCCGCCGGCCAGCTGCTCGGCGGCGTAACGCGGTTACCCTATGACGGCTATCTTGGATCCGCTGTAGACACTGCCGATTACCTGGATCGTCTGCTTCACGATCCCTCCAGCGGCGTGGACGCCCCGGCGGCGGTGATTGTCGAGACTGTTCAGGGCGAAGGCGGCTTGAATGTCGCCGGCACGGAGTGGCTGCGCAACGTGGCAGCCATTGCGCGCAAACAAGGAGCTCTGCTGATCGTAGACGACATCCAGGCGGGTGTTGGCCGGACCGATGCATTCTTCAGTTTCGAAGCAGCGGGGCTCCGTCCGGACATCGTCACGATGGCCAAATCGATATCGGGCTATGGCCTGCCTATGGCCCTCGTTCTTATTGATCGAAAACTCGACAAGTGGGAACCGGGAGAGCACAACGGCACGTTCCGCGGTAATTGCCATGCGTTCGTAACCGCCAGAGCAGCCCTAGAGCACTTCTGGCGGACAGACAGCTTTGCTGCGTCCGTCGAGGAGAAAGGCATTCTGCTGAAAAGCCGCCTTAAGCAAATCGCGCAGAGATACGACCCAAGCCGCGTGTCAGCAAAGGGTCGTGGCATGATGCGGGGCATAGATCTGAAGTCCGGCGAAATTGCCGGTCAAGTCGTCAGGACCGCCTTCCAGAGGGGCCTCATAGTCGAGACCTCTGGTCCCAGAGACGAGGTCGTGAAGTGTCTGCCACCCCTCGTCATTGGAGAGCATCAGCTTAGCCAAGGCCTCGACATCCTCGAGGACGCTGTCGATAGCGTGTTCGGCAGCCCAACCAAGGAGTAAACGGATGGCAAGTCCCAGCCGCAACGTGCTGCTCATCGATTCGACAGGGAGAGGGCACGCAATTGCTGACCTCTTCCAGCGCAGCGACCCTTCTGTACGAGTTTTCTATGGGCCGGGAAACTCTTCGATTGCTGACGAGCGCATCTGCACTGTTCCAGAGGTTTCGTTAAGCAGTCCGGCATCCGCGGTTCAATTTTGCCAAGCCCGTGCGATAGATTTCGTCTTTGTCTCTCATATAGACGCGCTTTCCACCGGCTATGTCGATTTCTTGAAAGCAAGCGGGATCCCGACAATTGGCCCCGACCGTGCCGCAGCTCGACTGGAAGCCAGCAAGGCCTTCACGAAGTCGTTTCTTCAGCGGCACAAGGTGAAGACGGCGCGTTTCAAGGTCTTCGACCAGCCCGAACCCGCGAAGCGATACATTCGTATGCTCGGCTATGATGTTGTCGTCAAAGCGGACGGACTGTGCGAGGGCAATGGGGCCTATGTATGCAGCGACCAAGCCTCGGCTCTTCAAGCCGTCGATAACATTATGCTCGCACGGGCCCACAAGGATGCTGGAAACCGCATCGTCGTTGAGGAGCGCCTCTTCGGACTGGAGATATCCATATCCGCCCTCTTCGACGGAAAGGACTTCCTAATGTTTCCTGCGGCGCTTGACTACAAGCGCTCCGATGATGGCAACAAGGGCGTTAATTGCGACGGTATGGGATCGCTCTGCCCACATCCGCTTGCGGACAAGGCCCTTTACCGTCAGATACAGACCGAGGTTCTAGAGCCGCTGCGAGTCGCAATCCTGGGTGAAGGATTGAATTATACGGGCTTCATCTATATCGGGGCCATGCTTTGCCATGACGGCATCAAAGTTATCGAAATCAATGTGCGTTTCGGCGACTCAGAGGCCGAGGCCGTCATGCCCAAGGTGCAGACTAATTTCGTTCGGCTTTGCGAAAGCGTCCTTCAGCAGGACCTTGGTTCTATGTCCCTTGAGACGGATGATAAATACTACTGCAATGTAGTGGCCGGACAGGGGGCAACGATGCGATTGGACGAGGACGGCCGAGAGATCCGCTGTCCGGGCTGGCCCCATGGAGAGTTCGAGGTCGGCTTCCGTATTTCTGGAGTTGATGCCGTGGACCACCGTAACTGTCGTCTGTTCTTCGCCAACGCCCGCCGCGATGCCGAGAACAGACTTGTGACGGCCGGCGGTCGCGTGCTGCACGTTACGGGCATCGGTCGCAATTATGCGCAAGCCGTTCACCATGCCTATGCCAATATTGAGAAGATACGCTTCAATGGCATGTCCTACCGCTCCGACATTGGAGTGATGTATGGCCCCATTGATGCGATTGGGCAGCGACGCCAAGTTATTCTGTCCCTGCCCTAGATATTGAACTGCGCCGATAGTACTGCACTTGCGCATGTGAGCGCACCGATGATGAACCAATCGAGGATTAATCATGATCATTAGGACGCTAGAGGAGGCGGAGCAGTCGGAGCGACGCGTCGCCGCGGAGAACTGGGAGAGCATTCGACTTCTGCTAAGTCAGGACGGAGTCGGTTTCTCGTTTCATATCACGACGATGTATCCGAATACCGAGACCCGCATCTGGTACAAAAACCACTTCGAGGCCGTGTTCTGCATTGAGGGCGAGGGCGAGGTCGAAACGTTGGCGGACAGCAAGATTCATCCCATCCGACCGGGGACGATCTATATCCTAGACCAACACGATCGGCATATCCTTCGCGCAAAGACACAGATGCGCAACGCCTGCGTGTTTATCCCGGCTCTCCATGGCAAGGAAACTCACGACGCCGACGGTTCATATCCTCTGGAGCCAGGGGCGCGCCGGGCTAAATAAATGGACGCGAAAGAAATATCGGAATCGCTACCTATCGGAAATGCGGCGGGGGAGCGGTTGAACCATTGCTTCAGCATGGCTTCCCAACGCCGTTGCTCGATGCCCATGTTTTTACGCCGAAGTCGATATGGAGATGAGGCCAAGGCGCTGGCTCGGGTGACATCTCTGGACCACCAAACCATGGTCCCGGCGCTCGCTGCCGTCCCTAGTCGCCCGTGAAGAAGCCATTTCGGCACCGGCGTTGAAGGCGAGCCCCGTTTCAGAGGCTATTCCAGTTGAGCTGCGGAGGTCAGGCTGATGGTGCCTGGACCGGTGCTGCTGGAGCGATTGCAAGCAGCGCCAGGGAGAAGGCAAAAAGGCAAACAAAGCCTCAGCCAGTTGAGCAAGAGGCTGAAGATGATATGGGGCGCTCTGGCATCCTTCGGCGCTCCAAGACTCCAAGAACATCTAGCAGAAGGAGTGTCCCCATGTTGCAATCTTTTGACGCGAGCCGGTCCCTCACCGCTCTTGAGCAGGATAACACGATCATCGCCGTCATCGAAATGAGCAAAGCGAAGTGGCTGGTCGCCGCGCTTGTTCCGGGTCCCAAACGCCAGCCGCTCAAGAAGCTCGATGCCGATGCGCCAGCACTGTTGAAGCGGTCATCGCCCCATACAAGTTGTAACCGACGGCGGAGAGGGTTGTTGGCTTTGCCTTCGGTGAAGGCCAAGAAGTTGCGGCCGATGCGCCTGAGATGGCCGACGGCCGCACGGCGTCGCGGTGTCCGCTTGATGATCTTGTTGAGGCCGCGCCTGTAGCCGGCGACATGGCCTTAAACATCTTGTCCTTCGGCGCCTTGTGGCCGCGATATCGGCATTGGCGACGATCTTACCGAGATTGGCAGCCGATCGCGGGTCTTCATGGCGGGACTCATAGGGATTGCCGGCAGCGCCTTGGAAGCTTGGAAGTCCGCCGTCGACTGCTGCTCCGTTGCAAGATACTTCATTCGCTAAGCATCCACTTATCTAGCCTAAGGAGACATTACCTCAAGGGAAGCGTGTAAGCGTCAGCAGGCGAACACCCTACATCGGGCCGGCGCTAGCCGCATAAGGCCCAACCCCACGCCAAAAAAACAGGTCCCCAGCGCCACTAGCTCCTTCCACGCAAGGCTAGCCCTCGGTGGCTCATAATTCAGTCCGGCATCTGGAAAGGCGTACGATCTCGAAAGCGGCGTAGGACGTTCTCGGAGATGTACGCGACGTTGTTAGTATAGCCGGCATGCGGAAGGCTGGAGCCCCAAGCTATTGATCCCACAGAAAAAACAGCTCCGCCCGCAGGTGTCTCAAAGAATGCCATGTCGGCGCGAATCGGTTCCCTTTTCGTATTATTCCACATCGCGGTGAACAGGTCGGCGCTATGGGGCGTTCGCGAATATGACGTGCCGTGCCCTTCTGATGCGGCTACTACTAGGGTATGCCGTGGTGTGCCGAGTTCCTCGTCGACCACATCGATCTCCAGACCAGCGGCGCCGCCCATGATACCGAAATCGCCAATGATACTTTCGGTGACACCCTCGAAGATGAAGCGGGCACGGGGATCCTCACTCGTCGCTAGCCGGCGATAGTAGCTCGCGCAATCGAAAGCCTCCGAAACATAACCGACCCCGACAAGCGACTGCTCGGGTCTGCCTTGCGCTTGCCAGGTGCCGCAAAGTCGGCCAGTGAAGCTACTATGCGCTTCGCCTGCGCCATAGCGACCGTTGCCTGCGTAGCGTCGCCTAAATTCAATGAGGCCGTGTCGTCGCGGATGAAAATCGATCGCGGCGCAGAAGCCGTTGCCTCCAAGGTACATCAGCCGCCCACCCCTGGCGAGGAAGCCTTCAAGTGCCTGCAACATCGGTAGCGACCAGTATTCGGGATGACTGCCGGTTATCAGAACGTCGCAACCATCCAGCGCGGCGACGCCCTCACGGTCCAGATCTTCGTCGGTTAGTACTTGGCTTTCTGGAGCTACCCGCGCCAGCCAACCGAGTAGACAAAGATCTATCTGAAAATTCCAGAGTCGGCCTCCGGGCTGAAGGTTTAGAGCGGGTCGTCGAAGCGATCCGATACGCCTCTCGCTTCCGTCATCATGACGATCATAAAGCGATTTGCCGAGACCAGGAAGTTCGAAGGCCATCATTTCTAAAGGGGTGAAGCAGGAGAGGCAGCCGCTGAAGTATTCAATAGCCTGCCGCTGAATGCCGTAATTGACATAGGCTGCATATGTCGCGGTCGGGGCCAAAAACGCAACAGCGCTGGGGGCGTCAGCGGCACGCCGCACAAAAAAGGGAACATAGAACTCTGCTGAATCTCCGCGCAGTCGGGCTGCATAGCAGCCGCTCGGCCAATGCTTCGGCACTCTGAGGCGCAGGTCTTCTTGCCAGCCCGGATTCTCGATGTCATCATGGTGAAAGTGAATAGCGGCGTATTGGTCCGACACCCGGCGCCAGTCCAAGGTCGAGCCATCCCAAGTCGATCCCTGTACGGCGCGGGTAGGCTGATTGACACAAACCCCATGGTGCCCAAAGGCGGACTGATCTCGAACAACCTCTGACGCTGCCTCGCCAGCCAAATCCCAATCGGCCAGCAAGGGCCATTCCAAAGGTTCCGTCTGCTTGCGTGCTGCCAGATCGCAAAGCTGTTCGTGCGACAGGGCCGCAGCCAAAATCCGAGGTCGCTCAACCTTGCCGTTGAAGTGGTGACAAGGAATTCCGCCGTCATCCCGGTCGGCCGCTATTAGGATGCGACCATCGCCTTCAGCGGGCATATCCACGTCATCCACAGACAACCAACTCGCGCTGTCAGGGTCGTGTGCACCGGAAGCCAAAGGATAGGCGACAACCAGCAATTGGCGGCGGTCGGGATCATAACTGAAGGCGACGAAACTCCAGCGCCAGAGAGACAAGGGTTGATTCAAGCTGTAGCTTCGCGGCCCGTCGGGATCCCCGAGGATTGCCGTCAAGCAGCCGTCTGCTTCAAGTTGCAAGCACACTCCGCCGCGCCCCCCCGCAGTCAGCGTACTGATCACACAGCGCGATTGGCCGGCAATAAGGGTCGGCATCACATTGGCGCAAACCGTTACTGGCCCGAATTCTGCCAGGGGCTGCGACATTTCGATCTCAATGTAAGACCCGGCGTGGATGGGTTGCTCACGTCCGGGATAACGCCCAGTCTCTGGCGCCGCCATGACCGTAGGCTCGAATGGCGGCATCTCCGGCCCGGCGTCGCAGCCGAGCAGCCGGACAAAGTCGCAATCGAAACTACCGATTCCCACGCAACTCACAGAAAAGGCAATGTCCTCGCCCGGCTTTACACTATCGCGGTTGGCGTAGGCCAGAATTACACGGCGATTGTCAAGCATGGTCATCGGCCATCCACCAGTGAGAGAGTATCGACAAGATACCGCCAGCGCTCTTTGAAAACCCAGCGCTCAACATCCTCTCGGGATTGAAAAAGCTCCGCCGCCGTTTCGGCAACCTCCAAGCCATCCAGCGACCAACGCGCGGCGCGCCACTCGCTATAGGGTTTGGTCATGATGGTAAACCATTTGCCGGCCGTTGGCTGAGAACGCATGACATCCAGGATAAAGCGCAGCTCAGCGCTGTGGCGACCAAATGGCATTGCAAGGAATTCGCGCACTAAGTCAGAACGACCGGCAAACTCCTCCAAGGCAGAACGGGCGGTCGCAGTACCGGAACTCTCAGGCGAGCATTGTCCTGGAGACTTCTCGAAACGATTGCCACGATAGCGTTTCCCCATTGCAACTGCCTCCGAAATTCATTGACATTCGTTTCCTGCTATTGAGCTTTGCATCGACTCTATTAGTCCTTAACGAAAAGCTTCCTTGGAACATTGGCCAAACATTCAAACCCGGATGGCGTGATTAAAATTGTTTCTGTAATTTCAATGCCCCAGTCATCGAACCAAAGAGCGGTCATGAAGTGAAAGGTCATATTTTCCTGCAAGACGCTCTTGTCACCTTTCCGCAAACTCATCGTTCGTTCACCCCAGTCTGGGGGATAGGACAATCCCACTGGATACCCACAACGGTTACTCTTCTTCAGGCCGTACTTTTCAAGGACTTTGAAGAACGCCGCTGCCACCTCTTCGCAGGTGGCGCCGGGTTTTACGATCGCAAATGCAGCATCCATCCCCTCAAGGGTTGCTTTTTCGGCGTCAAACCACTTTTGAGGCGGTTTTCCTAAAAAGACAGTACGAGCAACGGGAGCGTGATACCGCTTGTATACTCCAGCGATTTCAAAAAATGTTCCTTCGTTGTCACGAAGGGGTTGGTCATCCCAAGTCAGGTGGCAAGCAGACGCATCGGCCCCCGATGGAAGCATTGGAACTTCCGCCGAATAGTCACCGCCGAAAACTGGCGTACCTCGAATTGAAGCGTCATAAATCTCAGCGACAAGATCACACTTTCGCATGCCAGGTTCCATCTTGTCGAGAATGCGCTGATGCATGAGCTCGACGATTCGAGCACCGCGTCTAATGTACTCGATTTCTTGAGAGCTCTTGACTGCGCGCTCCCAGTTTACCAAACCTGTGATATCAACAAATTTGCAATTCGGATTCCTGGAAACTAATGTCTGGTACGCAGCAGCTGAAAACCAGTAATTATCAAGCTCAACGCCGATCACACCCTTGTTAAGATTTCGATCGGCAATAACTCTGGAGAGCTCTTCCATTGGATGGCGTTCGGTCGATTGGACAAAATGATCCGCATAGGTAATGACATTTTCCGAAGGGAGATATACGGTTCGGTTAGCGCCATTTTCGTCGATGATCCGACCCCACCAGATAGGGTAACCACTGGAAGGCACAATGACCGCTTGATGGACATAGAACGACCATCCGTCGTAACCTGTGAGCCAATTCATGTTGGACGGGTCGCTCACGATCAGCGTGTCGATACCCCTTTTGTTCATCTGAGAACGAACCTTACCCAAGCGCTGTTGGTATTCTTCAAAGCCAAAATTTAGTTTCGTCGCGGCCATAGGGCAAACTCCAGTTACGTGCAGACTGATTTACAAACGCTTGTCCGGTTCACCTCGATGTGGAAGTGGCGGTTTTGGGGCGTAGTACAGGGTGCGGGTCGCATCATCTCGCCCTCCGTCAACACGAAGCCGTTGATATGAATAGGTGGCCTTGGATTAGCGACGAGGTTCAGGCGCTCAACCCCTCAATTAACAATCGGGTCATTGAAACAGCGTCGAATATAGGACGCTTCGCCTGCACTCTGTATCTTGGAACGAATGAGCAAAGGGCACAGCACTCGACCAAAATAATCGCGACGCGTGGATCGTCGCATAGCCGTTGCAAAGCGAGTGATGAGTCCCTGAAAAGCTTTTCAGGATCGTACACACCAAAGCCAGTAATTTCTTCCCAAGAAGGTGTCCCTTCAAGGCCACTCAACGAAATACAGCTATCCGCCATAGATGGCCACGCGAGGGTCAAATGCCGACGCGTCAGCTTTGACGAGTCGAAAGTCAGGATTCCAACCTTTTCTGATTCGCGTAGTAATTGAACTATGAATGGCAGCAATAACAGACTTGATGTAGCCACCGGCACCGACACGCTCTGTCGCACAGCGCTATCGTAAGCAATGACGTACCCACAATTGCTGACAATGAGCTTCGCCCCCTTGGCTTCCAGAGACTTTGCTGTTTCAACGAAAGGCTGTGCAAGCCGGGGGTCCGCGGACAATGTCGCGTCAACTGTCGCCCCGGGTACGTTTTGAGAAAGGATTGCCCGCTCGTAATTATCTGGGTGGTCGAAATCGCGAAGGGCAAGTACCTCTGAAGCAGGCTCATCCAAACATAGGATTCCTAGAGTGGGCGTCTCCGCGTCAATAGCCGTGATACTCTTGGCCATTGTTAACCTCCTCGATAGCGCTATCGGCCCCATAGCGGAAACTCGCTACAGTTAATGGGGTGGCTACGGCTATGCTCGTCGGACATCAATCGCGGGAATCTAGCCTATCGCAGTTGTGCTGGTAGGCACGAAGCCGGCATAGCCAGTACGCTCAAAGGCAAGAGTTGCCGGCAACCGCACCAGCTGAAGGTCGCTGACCGTCCTGCTCCCTGACTTAAAGCGGTAGCCTAAGTCACGGTGCAGGTTGCCGAATATGTTTCAATACGTGTCTGGGAACAGTAGCGGTCGACCCCAACGTTCGGGCCGGTCTCCTGACCATTGGAGCCCATTTTAAGACGACCTCAAGCGGTCGAGCGGAAAGTAGGCACTTGTCGACAACATATCCTCCGTTCCCCAACCCTGGAAGCAATCCTTGCGACGTGCCTCGAGCACGAAAGGATAAGCCAGAATGATGTAAGGTGCTTCAGCATAAAAGAGGCGCGCGGCCTCATCCACTAGCTGCTGTCGCTTTTTCAGGTCGAGAGTAGCGTCGACCTTCGACAGGAGTGCGTCAAACGTCGTGTTTGTCCAGTACGATCTATTTCCGGTGCCGACGAGACTGCCGTTGCCCAGTGCGAATAAATTGTGAGGCGATGAAAACCACCAGCTCCCGGTAACAAGTAGATCCCAGCCCCCGCCGCCATCTGCCGGCGCCGCCGTGCGGGCAGTAAGCGCGCCAGACTCGAGCTGGGTCACCGAAACGGGAACGCCAATTTGTCCTAACCAACCTGCTATAAGTTGCACGACCGCGAGCGGCATCTCCAGGTTACCCGAAAGTGTTCCCGTGATCAAATCGAGCTGTAAACTCTTTCCGTCCCTGTCCTCCCTAATGCCATCGCCGTTCGTGTCCCGATAGCCGGCGGCATCCAGTCGACGACCCGCCTCGGCGAGATCGAAGCGACGCCTGAGGTCGCTTAGGTCTGAATAGTAATCTTTCTCCACTGGCATTGTCATTCCCACCCCAGGGTCGGCATGCCCACGGTAGGCGCGATCAACAAGCATCTTCTGATCGATAGCATAGCCTATTGCATCGCGAAAAGCCTGATCCTGTAGGGCCCTAGTGCTGCCTTCACCCTTGCCGGACGCGGTGTTAAAAGCCAAGAAGTCCCGCTGCTCGACGCGCGATTGCCCAACCATAATATCGTTATCTGTTGAAAGATCGGCCCACTGAGCAGGCGTCAGGCTCAGGCCATAATCGAGGTCCCCGCTCTTAAGTCCCTGGGCAATCGGATCAGCCGTATTGAAGAAATGGAAGATCGCGCCGGCCGTTGACGGCTTACCTGTCCTAAAATAGGGGTTAGGCGTCAGGCGGGCAAACTGACCCTGCTGAAACTCCGAAACGATCATTGGCCCTGTGCCTACCAACGGCGCGTCGTTGCGGAAGGTGCCGCGCGCATCGGCGTAACTGATGTTATTCCAAATATGCTCCGGAACAATGGAAACAGTGTTATCCAGTGGCCAACGGGTGGGCGTCTTGGTCACGATTTGCAGAGTTTCATCGTCGACAGCCGTTATGGATGCGATGTTGTTCAAGCCGTCAGTATTGTTCCAACCGACGTTGAGCTCGTCGGGCTTGCCTATGGAGCCTTGCAGATAGTTGTACGTGAACGCGGCATCTCTGGCGGTGGCGGGTTGGCCATCAGACCACTTCATCCCGGGCCAGATCTTGAAGGTCCACGTGACGCTGTCGTCGGCAACGGCCCATTCCTTGGCAAAGCCTTTTCGGTCAGGGTGGCGCTGGGCGTCCACTCCAACCAGAAAGTCATAGGTAAAAATAGTTGGCCAGCTGGCTCCCCAAGTGGCAAAAGGGTTCATCGTGTCCGGAGCTATGATCGCGCCTAGGCGCACAATGTGATCGTCGCAGGATGAAGCGAAAGCCCTAGAGTTTATCACCAATGGTGCTGTCGACGCCAGCATCAGACACTTCATCAGGGCACGACGATTCACTAACCAATCATTCATTCTAACCTCCCATTCGAGCTGAGCTGAAGCAACCTCAAAGACAATGCGCTCGCTTGGGTGGTCGCCTCATAACCGAACGATCGTTTCCGCCAAGAGCGACTGCCGCACCATCTTGTCTGACTGAGAACGCGTCTTGCGAATTGCCGACGATCGGCAGTTCCGGATCATGCGACGAACGTGCGAAGAAATGAACAACTCTCAATGTTCGCCCCCATTGTTTTCATTTTGGATCTGGGTAAACGCAGTCGAGATCGGCGAAATTCAACCGGAACGTCAGCTTTATTTCAAAGCTGGTTGTGTTCAACTACCTTCGCTTTGTCGACTGATGTCACAGTTTCAAAAGAGGTCATCCGTGTCAATTAGCGAATTGCTATGATCCAATCGGTTCTGCTTGGCGGATTTTTGTAATGCAGCCGATAATCCCCGGCCAACGACGAGCATCTGATGCCCATGGTGTCGCCTACTCAACCCATTCGGTTTATCCGTCATCCGCGAGATGTTTGGTCCCGGCATTTGCTGGAGCGGATTGAGTTTGAAGCGCAAGCGGGGCTGTGGAGCGACGGTTCGTCCCAGATCCTGGTCGATCACCTCTACTTTGCGGAATCCCCAGCGCCGCGCACGCCGTTCCGGTTGTGAGGCCCACGCCTAGCAGATGAACTCGTAGGGTGTGAGACCCTTCAAGGTCTTGAGCCTGCGGGCGCTGTAGGCGGCGACGAAGTCGGACCGCCGAGCCACCGGCGCCCTGGGTGGTGAACTGGATGCCATTGTCGGTAAGCACGGTGTGGATCTTGTAGGGCACGGCCGCGATCAACCGCAGTAGAAAGTCTCCTGATACGGCTGTGGGGGCCTTCTCGTGAACAACGATTCCGGTGCCGGCGCTTCCGCCAACGGCCGACGAGCGGCCCGACGCCAGGCGAACAGCTGCTGCGGGGACAAAGCGTATCGCCGCGCCACGCGCTCACGGTCGCGCCGGCTTCGTAGCTTTCCGCCACGATCCGTGCCTTCTCCTCCGGCAGCCATTCGCGCTGACCGGAGCCCGTGAACACCTCGAACCGGCGCGCGGGCTCGTGATCGCTGGATTTAAGCGTAAGCTCTGAAATCGTCATGTGTCGAAGCCCTCAAAGGCTCCGAACATCGTCCCTCATGTCAACGCGCGAAAGGTGCCACCGGAACAGCGCTTACGCCCCATCAAAGCCCGGGATCAAACATCTAGGGCCTCTATTCTCGGGCAGAAATGCTCCCCGTCGGTCCTCTCTCACATCTGCCCTTCATCAGCATGGACCATACCCCGCCCGACATCCGCTCTTGCATAGGTCTTTCCGTGGGACCCCGGTCTACGAGGATTTGCGGACACAACCTGCTAATCACTCGAGTTGCAGAGCTGGTCTAGCGTCCAGGCTATACGAAATGCTGCTTCCTCAGCTACGCCCGCTCCATGTGAAGCGCCGCTGTGGCCGCCCACCATTCGCACGCGGAAGACAAGCTCGGGGTCGCGATCGGCGGCGTAGAACCGACGCTTTGCAACGTAGCGAGCCGGTTGGTAATAGAGCACTTGGCCATCATCGAGCGCGGCGTCGACATAAGTCGGTGGAAGTGGGCGATCGGCGCTGAGGTTGTAATACGGGTCATAGCTGCGCAAATATCGATACTCGTGGGCGATGCGAGGATCGCCGTACTCCGCCGTTTCCCGTAGGGCGTACGGCATGTTGAAGTCCAACTCGGTATCAAGGATGTCGGCGAGTGGAACCTCGGCGAGCACGGCGCGGAACAAGTCTGGACGCAAAGCTGCCGTAGCAAGCACAGTCCCGCCGCCGCCGCTAGAGCCCTCAATGACGATGCCGTCGCAGGTAGCGAAACCCTGCTCAACGAGCCGCTCGGCGGCGGCAATCAGATCTGTGTGGGTGATATATTTTCGATCACGAATAGCGGCCTGGTGCCAAGGACGTCCGAGCTCGGCGCCCCCTCGTACGTGCACGATCCCAAAAGCAACTCCACGATCAAGGAGGCTCAAACGCTTGGTCAGCGATGATGGCCAAGTGAAAAACGAAGGCCATCTCGATTTTCCGTAACAGCCGTACGCATTCAACAACACCGGCCCAGGGCTCCTTCGATCGCGGCGCGAGATCAGGGAGATCGGGACCTCTACCCCGTCCTCCGCTTCAGCCATGACGACCGTCGCCACATATTGAGCCGCGTCAAACCCCGGAACGCGGGTCTGCGACAGGCCTGCCGAGAGGTCAGCGGCGAGATCGTGCTCGACGAAGGTGTCAGGCGTCACGAATGAGCTCACCGAGTACACCAACTTCGAGCTTCGGAAACTATGTCGTGTGACTGAATGGCTACCCCCTGCCGACAAGCCGACCGTAATAGTGCAACTCGGCTCGTCGGGAACGATCGTGGTCCCAATCTGCCCGTCGCCGTTACGCGAGACCAGGCGAGGACTAAGTCCCTCTCGCTCCAAGATAACTAGGTGCTGCTCAAGCACATGGATCTCCTCGAGCGTTACGCCCGTTCGATGTGGAACAACCTCCTCCCAGGACGAAGGTGACGGGTCATCCAGCGGCGTATGCACAAGCCGCCAGTACGGTCCAGCGTCGTCCACCCGAAACAGGAACCTATCACCCCAATGCTCAGCGTAGATCTCGTGCCCGAGTTCACGCTTCACGATCCGGCGCCACTTGCCCCCCGGCTCGTCCGCAGGAAGGCACCACACCTCCGCTGCGCCTTGCTGAACGCTGTAGGAATAAGTCGTAATTACGTCGAGGAACAACCAGGCGCCGCTATTAGACCGCCGAACAAGCACCGCCAGTCGTTCGTTGACCTCCTGGAATACCACATCCGAGATTTTAGTTTCAACGTCCAACCGGACAATCTGATCGTTATGCCGCCGGTCAGTTCGCTCGCGGGTAAAAAAAAGCGTGTGATTGTCGGCGGCCCACACAACTCTCTCAGCGCAGCCCGGGTCGACCCAGACGTCGCAACCGTCAGCCATATCGCGCACTCTCAACTCGTAGCGCTCATCACCGAGGAGATCGAAGCTGAACGCTACGTAACGCCCATCGTCACTCGGTTCGAAGACACCGAGTGCATAGAATACTTCGGTCCCTTCAATTACGTTAGGGTCTAGAACAAGCTCGGCCGAGCCGCCGGTCACGGGCCGGCGCCACCACGCCGGATGAGGCAGTTCCAGCTCGTGCCTTCGGAAGTACTCGAAGGGCCCAACTTGAAACGCTGGTGTGGCGCCCTCACTAGGCTGACGCCGTTCGATCTCGGCGATGATCTCCGCCTTGAGCGCTGACAGGTGAGCTGTCGCTCGCTCTGCGTAGTTGTTTTCGGCTTCCAGATACGCGCGAACATCCGGGTTTCCCCGCGCGCCAAGCCAACTAAACCCATCTGTTGTGACTTCATCGTGAAGAACCCGAATCCGTGGCTCGCCGCGGGGTAGCGGTGGCAGGAGCTTTCCTCGGGCATCATCGGACAGTGGGGACACAGGATCCGTCGTCGGCACCTTTTTATTCATCATTTCTTCTCTTGATCTATGCAGATCTGGTGAAACCGTAGAAGAGTCTATGCGAATGCATTGGCAACTGATCTCTCCGCCGCACGAGCAATCGCCCGATAACGTTGTATCGACGAAGAACTTGATCCAGTCAGCATTGAAACTTTGACGCTCGTGCAACCAATCTCCGCTGATTGAACCAAGCAGGCTTATCGGAAGGGGTGACAGCGTAGGCGCCGAGAGCGCGACACGTTAAAATTTAGCTGCTATAGCCGGTGCTCGCTCGGACTCCCTAAATGCAAGTACCCTATGACATTGTTCGATCGGGTTCGGCTGAGCGTAGCGTCAAGTCTGGCTTCACTTCGTTGTCAGACTTCGCGAGCCAGCACGCAGCCAAGTGCTGCGGTCCTATTTCGATGGCCGGCGGCTCTTCAACTTTGCAGCGATCGAACGCCAGTGGGCAACGCGGATGGAAGCGACACGCCTTCGGCACGCGCGCGGCGCTTGGAACCTCCCCCTGGAGGGCCGCCAGCTCGGCGCGACCTGCATTGCTGCCAATCTGCGGCGTTGCGTTTCTCAAGGCGACAGTATAGGGATGGCGTGGGTTGAATGTGATCTCGTCCGCGCTGCCGATTTCGACCACTTTTCCGAGATACAACACGGCAATCCTGTCGGCGATCAGCCACGCGAGCGGCAGGTCATGCGTGATGAACAGCAGAGCGACATTGTGCTGGTTGCGCAGGTCGACCAGAACCTTAAGAATCTGTGCGCGTATCGAGACATCTAGCATCGACACAGGTTCGTCAGCAACAATAAGCTCGGGCTTGACGGCAAGCGCTCCGGCAATCACAACCCGCTGGCGCTGCCCGCCGGACAGCTCATGTGGGAAGCGGGAAAAGAAATCGCTGGGAGGATTTAGCCCGGCGGATGCAAGCGCTTCGCTGACCCGCTCTGTTAGTTGAGCATTGTTCTCAACCAACTTGAGTGAGCGCAACGGTTCCGCCACGATATCGAAGACTGTGTGCCGCGGATTGAGCGCTTGGTAGGCGTCCTGAAAGATCATTTGGACGCGATTCCGGTAAGGACGTAGGGCCGAGGTGCCTCGCTCCAACGTCATATCGCGGCCTTCGAACAGCAACCTGCCGCCTGTCGGTTGGGCAAGCTTTGTGATAACGCGGCCCACGGTCGTCTTGCCGCTGCCCGATTCCCCAACTAGGGCGACGATCTCACCCCGTCCGATGTTGAGGTCGATTCCGTCCACCGCGCGCACAGCACCGGCAGGTCTTCCCATGACACGGCCGAACAGCCCGCCCTGAACAGGAAAATGGACCTGCAGGCTCTCGAGACGCAGGATATCGGCGGTGTCAGGCATGAGCTGCAACCTTGTCTTCTTGCAAGAACCGGTGACGGTGACAGGCAACGCGTCCCCGCCCGACCATGTCGAGGCCGGGAACTTCGGTCGCGCAAACCCGCATGGCCGACGGGCAACGTGGATGGAAAGCGCAGCCTGATGGCCGATTCATCAAGTTGGGGGGATCACCGGGGATGGGCCGAATGATCCGTTTCCCACTCGCCGGGTTCGGGATCGATTCGATCAGCAGGCGGGTGTAGGGATGTTTGGGCTGGGCGAAGACCTCAGCGACCGAACCATCCTCGACGATCCGGCCGGCGTACATGATCATCACGCGATCACAACACTCAGCCACCACAGAAAGGTCGTGGGTGATCAAAATGAGGGCAAGGCCAAGCCTCGATCGTAATTCACCCAGCAGCTTCAGGATTTGGGCCTGTGTGATAACGTCCAGCGCCGTGGTCGGCTCATCGCCAATCACGATCGAGGGGCGACATGCAAGCGCCATGGCAATCATCACCCTTTGACGCATACCGCCCGACAACTCGTGCGGATAGGCAGTGCCGCGATCCGCCGGAATACCGACCAGTTCGAGCAGCTCCCTTGCCCGCGCAGTCGCCTCCCCACGCGACATGCCGAGCTTCAGCACGCACGGCTCCGCGATTTGCTTGATGATGCGGTGGACCGGATTGAGCGCATTCATCGCGCCCTGGAAGACAACGGACGTTTCGCTCCAGCGATGCGGCCGCATCGCCGCATCGTCATCGATCGGCAGTCGCTCTCCGCGATAGCGTACCTCGCCCTCGTTGACTCTTGCGTTGGGTGACAACAGACCCGCGATCGCCATGGCGGTCGTAGTCTTCCCGCTGCCAGATTCTCCGACGAGACCGACGGCCTCTCCAGCACGGAGCGCGAAGCTTACGTGGTCGATGGCTCGCGACGAAATGCCCTTTAGCCCATAGTCAACAGAGAGACCTTTGACGTCCAAAAGCGGTGGCTTTTCATGGGAGGAGTCTGTCATGGAATAACCCTTCGCCGTGGATTGAACGTGTCATCGAGGGCATTGCCGATCAAGACGAAGCTCAGGGAAACCGTGAGGACGCACACTCCGGGAGCACCGAGATACCACCAAGCTCCGGCACTGGCCGCGCCGGCGCGCTGAGCCTGTGAAAGCAAAGTGCCCCATGAGGGCTGCAACGGATCGCCAAGCCCGAGGAACGAGAGCGATGTCTCGACATAGATTGCGCCAGCGACGACCAGAGCACCATTGGCTGCGATCTGCGGCACCAGGTTGGGAAGGATGTGCCGCACCATGATGCTAAGATTGCTGCTACCGGCGACACGCGCACGATCGATAAATGTTCGCTCCTTGAGCGATAGTGTCTGGCTGCGTACGACACGGGCGACGAAGGACCAGCTTGTCATGCCGATAACGACAATGATCACAAAAAGCGAAGGACGGAAGCCGAGGATATCTCCGCCACGCCCCATCACCTCGAGAACCACGGGTGTGATGACCAGGGCCAGCACGAAGGACGGCATGACAAAAAAGAAGTCTGTCAAGCGCATCAGCCAGACGTCAACCCAGCCACCAAAGTAGCCCGAGGTTATGCCGACCGTAGTGCCGACGACCAGGCTGATCACGGTCGCCAGCAGCGCGATCGTGAGCGAAATCCGGGCACCATGGACGGCCAGATTGAGCACGTCCCGCCCGACTTCGTCCGTGCCGAGCAGATGCTCGGCTGATGGGGACACGAGGAAATCGCCAGTCGCATTGATCGCAGTCTGAAGCGGCCCCACCAGAATATTTGGGATCGCCGCGACAACAACAAAGAATACCAGGCATACGAGGCCCACCTGAGCGCCGCCATAGCCAAGAAATTGACGCAGAAAGCTTTTTATCGCGCGCGCCCGACCTCGTGGAGAATATTGAACAATACTTTCGCTCATTACCGAACTCTTGGATCTAGGAGGCCGTAGGCAAGATCGGCTACGAGGTTTGCGACAACGATCGACGTACCAAGCAACAGGAATATGCCTTGAAGGACTGGATAGTCCCGTGCGTTCAGCGCTTCCACAGTCAGCGCGCCGATGCCCGGCCAGGCGAAAACGGCTTCGACGGTGATGGCACCGGCGACCACGTAGCCAAGATTGAGCGTAATCAGGGTCACGACCGGCAGCATGGCATTCCGAAATGCATGTCGCATCAGCATCTGACGATTGGTCAGGCCTTTGGCTCGTGCGGTTACCATGTAATCCTCGGTGACAACGTCACTCATCGCGGCACGTGCAACCACGACATATTGGCCGATCAGCCCAAGCGCCACCGCAGTGACCGGAAGCGTGAGATGCCGCAAGGAATCGAGCAACGAACCAAGGGAGCTCGTGACTGCGCCGGGCGAGTATGCACCGTAGCCCGGCAACCAACCCAACGACGTGCTGAAGATCACCACCAGGAGCATGCCGAGCCAGAAAGAGGGCGTAGAATAGAGCGACAGAGAGGCTCCCGTGACGATATGGTCGACGGCTCCTCCCCTGCGCCAACCCGCATATAGGCCAAGCATCACACCGCATAGAATGGCGATGAATTGGGCAATACCGACAAGGGCAATGGTCGCCGGCAAGCGCTCCAAGATCAGGTCGGCGACATGCCTGCCCCTGAACTTGAAGCTGTAGCCGAAATCGCCACGGAGAGTTGCCGCCAAATAATCAACTGCTTGATCTGGGAACAGCGGCCGGTCCAGACCCCAGTTCTGGCGCTGCGCTTCCATCTGCTCGGCTGTCACGCTGATACGCGCCCCGCCAAGAAGAAGAGCGGCAGGATCGCCAGGAATAACCCGGAACAAAATGAAATTCAGCGTCGCCACCGTCACAAGCGTGACGATGGCCCTGAGGAGGATGCGACCGATGCGTTGGGTCGTCCGGTCTCCTATTCCGGCGTTAGGCATTGTGTGGCCTCAACCGGTCGAGCGGAAAGTAGCCCCATTGCGAGATAGCGTCCTCCGACCCCCAGCCCTCGAAACAATCGTTTCGATGAGCCTCGAGAACATAGGGGTAACACAGCATGATGTATGGCGCGTCGGTATAAACCAGGCGCGCCGCCCGGTCGACCAGCTCCTGGCTCTTCTTGAGCTCTATGGTGACGGCAATCTGAGACAGCAGCTCCTCGAACTGATCGTCCTGCCAGTATGATCTGTTGACGTAATCGCCACTCTTGCCCAAGCTAAGCAGACCGTCTGGTGATGGAGACGGCCAGTTGCCCGCGAGAAGTAGATCCCAATCCCCACCGCCGTCTACCGGCGCCTTCGTGCGGGCCGCAAGTGCACCGGAGTCTAACTGGGTCACGGATACGGGAATGCCAACTTGCCCCAGCCAGCCTGCGATCAACTGCATCACCGCCGTCGGAATCTCGTCCGTACCCGACAACGTTCCTGTGATCATCTCGAGCTGGAAGGGGTTTCCCTCCCTATCCTCCCGAATGCCGTCGCCGTTGCGATCCTGGTAGCCAGCGGCGTCAAGCCGACGACCCGCCTCCGCGAGATCGAAATGGCGCCTTATGTCGGACAAGTCGGAGTAGTAGTCTGCAGCCGCGGGCATCACAAGGCCCACGCCTAGGTCGGCGTGCCCGCGATAGGCGCGATCGACAATGGCCTTCTGATCGATGGCGTAGCCAATCGCGTCGCGAAATGCACGGTCCTGAAGGGCCTTTGTGTTGCCCTTTCCCTGTCCCGACGTAGTATTAAAGGCTAGGTAGGCCCGCGACTCGGTGCCGTGTTGACCGACCACAATGTTGGAATCCTTCGAAAAGGCGTCCCACTGGGCGGCCGTCACATTGCCATAGTCAATATCACCACTCTTTAACGCCTGGGCCATTGGGTCATAGGAACTAAAGAAAACGAGGACCATACCGGCGGTCGAGGGCTGGCCGGTGCGGAAATACGGGTTAGCCGTGAATCGGGCGAATTGACCTTGCTGGAACTCCGAAAGGATCATAGGCCCCGTTCCCACGAGCGGCGGGTCGTTGCGGAAAGTGCTGCGGGCTTCCGCATAGCTTACATTTTTCCAGATGTGCTCGGGAACGATCATAGTGGTGTTGTCAAGTGCCCAACGGGTGGGCGCTTTGGTCACGATCCGCAAAGTCTCGTCATCGAGTGCCGTGATGGACTCGATGTTTGCCAAGCCCTCGGTGTTGTTCCAGCCGGCGTTCAGCTCGTCGGGTTTCCCAATGGAGCCTTGCAGATAGTTGTAGGTGAACGCGGCATCTCTGGCAGTGGCGGGCTCGCCGTCTGACCACTGCATCCCGGGCCAAATCTTGAAGGTCCAGGTGAGGTTGTCGTCGGCAGCGGACCACGACTTGGCGAACCCCTTCCGGTCGGGGTAGCGTTGGGCGTCAACGCCGACCAGGAAATCATAAGTGCTAACAAGGGCCGAGAACGAGCCCCAGCTGGCAAAAGGGTTCATCGTGTCCGGGGCGAAGATTCCGCCGAAGCGCACGATATGATCTTCGCAGGACGAAGCGAAAGCCCTAGTGTTTATCACCAACGGTGCTGTCGATGCCAGCATCAGCCCCTTCATCAGGGCACGACGATTCACTAACCAATCATGCATTCTAACCTCCCATTCGAGCTGAGCTAAAGCAATTTCAACGATGCTGCGTTCGCTTGCGTGGTGACCTCAACGTCTTTATGTGAAGGCGCAGTTGAGAATTGCCGAAATGCGATCGGCAGTTCCGAGTCATGCGTACGAACGTGCGCCCGTAGAAATAGAATTGCAGAAGACTCTCATGTTCGTTCCCCATTGTTTCATTTTAGAGGTCGCTATACGCCGCATCGAAATCGGCGAACCTAAACCTCTAGCGGCACGTCACCATGTTGTGCGCACACCATCTTCTCTTTGCCGACTGACTTCATCTTTCCAGCAAGGGTCATGCACGTCAATTATCAAATTGGCATGATCCAATTGATTGGGAGCGGAAAACGGCGGAGATCTGTTCGCGAGAACTCGCCATGCTTGCTTAGAGCACGTCCTATGTAATCCGGTTCATATCCTGGGGCTTTGAAGTAGTTGGCACATTCTGCGGGGTGAAGAGGTCGACGACCGCGCCGACCGCGTCCCAGTGGTTCTCTCGGCCTTTGCTCGTAGCAGCGCCTTGAGTTTGGCGAAGGCTTCTCAATCGCATTGAAGTCGGTACTGTAGGGCGGCAGGTACCCGCGAGCGTGGAGCAAAACCGCTACCTGACGAACAGAAACCGGATATTGGGCATCCCTGGCCGGACGAGCGGGCACGTGTCGCCAAGTTCATATCCATCAAGGGGCAGGGCTGTAGATCCGGCAGGTGCCCGGGGAAGGCGATTGAACTTACCTGGGAGGGGCCGCGTCATGTTTCGACTTCGGAACTGACGGAACCGCAAGGTGACCTGACCGTGATGCAGGAGTAGCAGAGGGCGTAGAAGGTGATGCTGTCGGCAAGGCTAGTGAGGCACTCCAAGGCCGAAAGGCGGAGCAAACGGATAGCCCGAGCCGGAAACGATGACCGAAGGCCCAAACGATTGGAAGTGGCAAGTAGGACTGGCAACTCATGAGTGAAAAGCGGCAGAAGACCCGGTATTCACTGGCCCTGGAACCGAGGGACCGGGGTAAAGTCGGTACCCGAAGGCCCGGCTTGGACAATGGAGACGGTATGTAGCCGAGAGAATCTGGAAACAGCGTGGAAACGCGTTCGAAGCAACCAGGGCGGTCCAGGCGTGGATGGGATGACCATCAACGAGGCCAAGGGCTACCTGCGTGATCACGGGCCAAGCATTTGGTCTCGATTGCTCGAGGGAACCTATCAGCCGCAGCGGTCAAGCGGGGCGTACCTTGCGTCGTCGACAGACTGATGCAGCAAGCCTTGCTGCAGGTCCTCCAAGAGCAGTGGGACCCGACCTTCTCGAAGCACAGCTACCAGGACGCTCTGCCCATCGGGTGGTAGCCCGAGCGCAATGCTACATTGCCGAGGGTACAGCTACGTGGTTGACCTTGACCGCGAACGATTCTTCGACCGGGTTAATCATGATAGCCTGATGGCGCGCGTTGCCGCGAGGGTGTCCGATACTCACACCTGGAAGCGTGGATCCGCCGGAGACTACCATGTATCTCTGGCGGCAATGGGGAACGGGCGCAACCGCTTCAAGGAACTACGTCGTTATGGCGTACCAAAGTTCGGAGCTGCGGTTGCAGCCGGATCACCGACGGGAATTCTGGCGCATATCAGGACATCCGGCGGTCCTAGGGACTGTCAGGAAATGCGCGTGAGGCCGGTTGTCGTCATCGGCTGACGAACCTTTCGCCGAAGACGACGGCGAATTATGTTATGGCCTCGAACCACTCGCGCCATCGGGGCGCAGAATCAAAGCTGCGGCGGGCCGTGCGAACGCACGGTCACTTTCCCAATGACGACGCGGCGATGAAACGGCTATATCTGGTTCTCAACCACGCCGCCGAAGAATGGAAACGCGCCCCGCGCGTTTGTCGTATAGATGATGCGGCGCACGCTCTCGGGGAATGCGAAGAACGTCACGACATGGAGCCAGTTGCGCCGCCAGCTCTGAGCGATCGCCGAATAACGTTGGCCCAGTAGCCTGCGTCGAAGGCATGGAGCGCGGCCAGGCCGGCTTCGGCGTGCTCGGCCCGGTATATCGGCCGCAGCGCCGGCACGACAGGCTTGCGGTCCTTCCAAGACACGAACTCCAATGAATGGCGGATCAGGTGCACAATGCAGGTCTGCACGACCTTTTTGCGGGAATACGCCGTTGATCGCTTCAAAGCCCTTCAGGCCGTCGATGACGGCGATCGGGATGTCGGCGACACCTCGGTTCTTCAGCTCATTCATGTCGAAGCCAGAATTTCGCGCCTTCGGTCTGCTCGATCCAGATCCCCTATATCTCCTGCCGCCGTCGGGCAGCGTGCTGAGCGCGATATAGATCGCTTTGTTGCGGATGAAGCCCTCGTCGAATTTTGGCCCGGATGGCGTCGAAGAAGACCAATGGAAAGCAGGCGTCCACCGCCTGTTCTGCCATCCGGCGACCTCCTCGAGCGCGGCGTCGGTGACGGCCGAGATCAGGTCCGTCGATGCCATAGAGTTCCTCCAGGTGGCCACGGATCTCGCGCACACTCATGCCGCGCGCATACACGGATACGATCTTGGCGTCGAAATCGGGAAAGCGGCTACGTTGCGATTAACTTCGGGAGAAGGAGCCGGCACGGTCACGCGGGATCGAGAGTTCGAGCTTCGATGTGCCCGTTAGAACCGTCTGTTCGAATGTCCGTTGCGCCGGTTCGCCGGTGCTGTGGCTTGCTCCTCGTCAAGATGATCGTCCAACTCGGCGTTCAGTATCCGCTCCAAAAGCGTCTTCTTCAGATCGTCGAGCAAACCGTCCTTGGCAAACAGCTCCTGTGGATCGCGCCCGGCAAGCAATCAATCCAGTACTTCCTTCTCAATGGCCATGCGATGATTCGCCTTTCCATCATCATGGCCTCACGCACAAGATTCCTGACAGTCTCCGGTCCAACAGGCCGTGCGCAACCATTATTTCGAGTCTCTCGGTTTCCCTCGACTTCATGTCTCTGCCCAAACTTAGTCCCATCGGACCGCCGTGGTACGGACCCGTATGCCCGGTGGGGTGGGAGGGGCGGCGTCGCCAGGCGTCCCTCTATCCCGATCAATCCTCAAAATACCCCCATCGCTCAAAGTAGTGCTAGATGGGGCTGTCGTTCAAATATGCGGCAAACAGGACCCAGCGTCGCTGGATAAGAGCTGCGCCAAGGTTTCGATCCCTCGCTTGAAATCATCATCCTCGCGGACAGAGTCTCCGATCGTTAGCCTTACCGCGTGTGGATCGGCCTCTCGACCGACGATGAAAGGATCTGGTCCTGTGATCAAGACCCCCCTCCGTCTAGCTTCTTCGATAAAAGGACCCGTGCGCCAGAGCCCGGGCAGCGACAACCAGACGTGTAGAGATGTAGAATTCGTGTTTTTTTGAAAGTCTTTCAAAGCCCGTTCAAGTATCTTGTGCCGCTGCCCCAGCTTTTGCCGCTGCCAGGCGATCAGCTCTGCCGTCGTTCCGTCAGAAAGCCATCTGCAACTGATCTCGGCGCCAAAGGAATTCGACATCCAACCAGTCGTCCTTAACCGTGACACTGCCCTGGAGACTAAGTCCTCGGGGACGAGCAGATAACCCGTCCTAAGGGAATGCATCACGCTCTTGGAAAAGCTCGTCGCGTAACATGTCCGCTCGGGAGCGAACGCAGCTATGGGAGGCGGCCCCTTTTCCACAAGTGGCCCGAAGACATCATCCTCTATGATCCAGACGTTGAACTTTCTCGCAATTTCAGCAATAGCGCGACGTCGCACCTCGTCCATAAAACTCGCTGTTGGATTGTTGAGGGTTGGGGTAAGGCAGAGAACTTTTACCCGCTCACGGCTGCATAAGGCAGCAAATGCGTCCGGAAGCACTCCGCTTGAGTCGCTTGCCAACCCGCGCAATTGCAGTTTAAGGATAGTGGATGATGTGATGACGCTGCTATCTACGAGATGATCGCTGGCGACGACATCTCCTGGCTCTGTCAGAGATGCAAGCGCAACCCAAAGGCCATGCTGGCAGCCGTTGGTAATCAGTATCGTTTCTGAAGAAGCCTTCAAACCCAAGGCCTTCAGCCAATCCGCGCCCAAGCTTCGATGATGGTGCAATCCCACGATCGGCCTGTTCGAGAGCAGGGGTTCTAATCCTCGTGATTTCGATAGCACCGCCAGCATATCTCGGAGAGCTTGGACATGCGCCTCTCCGACGATTGGCGCTATTGTCGAGAAGTCCAAAAATTCTTCTTCCCTTTTGTCGACGATTGAGCCGGGCACCTTGTCGAGATTTGCGTACCGCACGTAGGTGCCGCGCCCGACCTCCCCGGACACGAGACCGCGGCGCTCGAGTTCGGCATAGGCTTGAAAGACCGTCTGAACACTGACCTCCATCCGAAATGACAGGTCACGCTGAGGCGGCAGTCTTTCCCCCGGCCGAAGTTCGCCGGAATTGATGGCGGCGGCAATGGCATCCGCGATCGCTCGGTATTTCGCACCTTCTGGTGAAGATAGCACCGGCTTCCAAGTCCAACGCATGCTCGCTCCTTTTCGTCGAATATTGCAATGATCCAATACAACAATTGACATGACCACCGCGCCTCGTATCACCTGTGACGCGAAAGACAAAGTGAGCCACGGTGCTCCGGTTCGGATTAAACGGATCATGTGCGACGCCTCCGAATGACTCGTTCCCAATGTGCTGCTGATCACCTCGCCGGAAAATAGGACCATATCTAAGTCGCCGCTGCCGGGCCCGTCTGCCAAGAACTGTTTATGGTGAGCATGCCCTCTGCCAGGACCAACGGCCAACGAAATGTCTTGAATTGTCTCAACGGGCGCGGTCTTCTCGGAATTGGCGCATTGGCCTTTCCATGATGGGGTCAGATGAAATAAGTAGGACAATCTCGCGGGCGTCCCTACTGCCGCGGGTAGCGCAGAACTGACAAGCAAACGAACGCATTGTTATTCGCCCAGTGTCGGACATCATTCCGCTTTTGGCGAAATTCACTTGTTGTAACGGCGGTATTGTCAACTCCTTACCAAGAGTTCCTCTCGTGCACCAAAACTCATTCGCCATATCCGGTGCATGGTCACAGCCATTCTGCCTGCAAGTGCAACAATGGCCTTTGGCGACATTCGATACGGCCTTCGATGCGTGAGGCGTGTCTCCCTAGCCTGCCAAGCCAAGCCCGCGGCGAAGCGCTTAAGATCAACGGTGACAGGTTCCTCAGGCTTTGCATTCAGAAAGCGACCATCGACCCGCCTTCCAAGATCATCTTGTGCCGCACGAATGGCATTCCTTGTCCGTTCGGCCACGCCGGGATGGCCAGCACGCACTCGGTCCAGCCCGTAGCGATTAAGAACCATCGTCTGCACAAGCTAGCGGACGAGGAGGTGCTGAAATGGGCCACGAAGTCTACCTGGACATGACCAGGCGGCGGGCCGTTCCAGTCCGCGAAGGTGCGGATCGGAACCGATCGGCGCACCGCCGAACTCTTTGCGGTGCCACGGCGTTGCCGCCGCGAGTCACGACACGCACTTGCGAAAGGAGGCGGTCCATCGCCACTGCGCTGATCCTCAACAGCTGTCGCGAAGCTCGCCATGCACATCAAGCTGGCCATGCCGCTCAAGCGCCGGGCAGCAAGACGAGGATCAGCGCCTTCGTCGTTCGAGCAGAGGCGGTCGGACGCCTCCCACAACACCACCAGAGCCTCTCGAACCTGAGCGCCGTAACGGGTTGCAGCCTATCGGGAGGCGGCTTCGTCTCATGACGCCGAGCACACGGATCGCGTGCTTGGGGTGATAGCCGCTGACCGCGACAAACTCCCCTGCTTGTCGGACCGCTCGATAATCGCTTCAGCCAATTCCGCCCGTGTTGCCATGCTGATCCGACTTGCCATCCATCGTCCTCAAGCCAGGATGGCAGACGCTGCATCCCGTTTGGACCGCGAACCTATCGGTAACATTCTCCGTGAGGTGATGCGCGCAGGCAAGCCGCCATTGCGTTGCGCCCATCCGAGGAAACCCAGATGGGCCAAGACGCGGCGCCCTCTTGGCTGGCGTCGGCTTCAGCGGCGTTCGAGACGGAGCGGCCGGCGGCGCCGCGGGGGCGGTAACCTTCGGATAGCGCAGGTGCCTCGAGGAGCGGCGCTGAGTGTGGGGCTGAGATGTATGTGGCGAGCGGCGAGGGTGCGCCATTGCACCATCGCGCCGATGCCGACGCTCGATGAGGAGCACACGCGACGGCAGAACCGCTAGCGCGAGACCCTGATGGCGAGCAGACGCGGCTTCGTCAACCGCATCAGGGGCGATCCTCACCTAATTCAGCATTTGCGGCTGCCAATCATAAAGCGTCGGCTCAGACGGCTCGCGCTTGCAGGGCCCAATTACCGCCTTCGTACCTGTCTCCTGATTGCGGTGATGAAGATTTGCTTTTCCGTTAGCCGCTTTCTTTTCATCAGTCCGGGACGTCAATGGCCGCACATTGTTTTCGTTCGTGAATGGCCAGAAATGGTGTGGTCGACCAACAGATCAAGTCGACGGCACGCTGAAGTATCGCCTCGGTGCGAAGAAGATCGGATGAAGCGGCGATGACATGTCCAATACAGTCTCGATAATCCCCTTTTCTGACAATCGGCGTCTTGGGGTCAACATAGAATTTGACCTCGGCAACACCTGATACTTCGGCCGCTTGACTGTCCCCGTCGATCAAATCAAGGGTGCCATCGCGATCAGCAACCAGGAACCGCGCGGCCGCGGTGTGAGAATGGCTTTTACGCAAATCGCATTCGTCGCCGATGAGAACTTTGATGTGTTCGGTGATTAGATCTACTCCGTAAGCCAGCCGAACCAGTTGGGGAGTGGGCGAGCCATGAAGCCTTGGATTGACTTCAATGACGACTGGGCCATCTTTCGTCCACCGGAATTCAATGCCCGTTGGGCCCCAGCCAAGTCTGAGAGCTCGCAAACAACTCAGGGAAACATCGATGAGACGCTCATGCTCGTCATTCGTCAACGGGGCCGGAATGGTGAACTGGTGATAGACAAAATGCGGTGGAGGGCCGAAGTCACCGATGCCAATTGCAATTATTTGATCGTTCATAATGTCGGCCCAATAGAGGGGGCCTTGTGCGAACTCTTCGATCAGGATCTTCGGCGAAGACTGAGATATTTGCTTTCCGCCTAACAGATGGATCGTGTGTTCGACTACCTCATCGGCGGTGCGGCACAATCGGACACCGACGCTGCCGCTGCCCACCGCAGGCTTAACTATCACCGGCAGTCCAATCTCTGCGGCAAAATCCTCTACGTCCGCTGCATTGGATGCGAAGCGATAAGCAGGTATCGGAACGCCTGAGGCCGCGAGAAGTTGACGCTGAGTGTACTTATCGACACATTGTTCAACAGCTTCCGGGTTCGGTCCAGGTAGATCGAAGTGCCGACAGAGCTTGCTTGCTGTCGGATAGAAGGAATCCGCAGCACTTGTGATGCCAGCGATGTCATAGGTCGCTCGGAGCCGGGAACATTCGCGGATCAGCGCATCCAGATCGTCTGTATCAACACGGATTGTCTCAGCCCCTTTCGCGGCGAAATGATCATACTGAATTGGATCGTCTGAAAGGGTAATTGGCTGAAGGCCAAGACGCAGAGCGGCCTGGACGTATAGCAGACCCGAGCCCATTATCGTGCCTCCAAGAATGATCAGTGCTCTCGCCATTGGCTGTAGACCCCTTCTGTGCGTGCCGTGCGGCGGTCTGAACGGTTGTCGGCATCTTTGTAGTCGCGCCTGGCCTCAGACCTTGCCCCGAGGCTACCATCGTCGACGATTTTGCGGCGTTAAGAATCTGCAAATCTTTTTTCGAGTTTTGTAACCTCAACCTCACTTCCGGCTCGCCACGTGAACGTTCACGCACTGCGCAACGTTTCGCTGGACGTGCCGACCTGGGAGACAGTCTAGCCACCCCCCCGATGGGATCGTCATTGAGGGAGCGAGCGCTGGCGGGGTACTGTGCTTGCCGCGGCTCTTTCGGCCAGAATTGTTCCGCGATGTGCTCGCCGAGATTCCGCTCGCCGACATCCTAGCCCGTATTATTCGTGAGCGGCTTGGTTCCTTTGGGGGAGCGCACGGACGTGAAGGCGTGAGGCGTCTTTTTCACCGCGGCTGAGGCTGGACTTGCGGAACGCGCTGGAGGGTGGAAGGTGTTGGGTTAAGCGAGGGCTTTGATGCCCCGGCGCTCATGGTCCTGCGGGCTGCAGGTTGAGGGTGACCGCTCGGAACAGGCTGGCCTCGGGACAGGTGGCGGCGAAGGCCAGGCGGATACGCGAGACGGTTTCGATGACGCGGGCGCCGAGCTTGAGGAGCCTGAGCCGCAGCGTGGCGAACTCGGCGTTGCTGAGATGATGGTTGCCTGGCACCGCCTCGCGCAGGGTGAGCATCAGCCAGTAGGCAGCGGTGTGCAGGACGAGGCGCACCTGGTTGGCAATCGGTGAGCGGCAGCTGGTGCGGTCCGAAGCAAGCTGGCTCTTGTGCATCTTTGATTAGGTTTTCGGCCTGGCCGCGGGCGCAGTAGATCACGTCGTAGACGTGCGCGGCGGAACCTTTGTCGAGATTGGTGACGACGAAGCGGATGTCGAGGCCCATCGAGGTTGCCTCGATGCGGGCGCAGACGCGACGTTCCGTCTTCCATGATTTCGCCTTGTATCGGGTTTCGGCGTAACCGCGCAGCACCGGCTTCTGCTCGAGCGCGCGGCGGGTGCGGATGTCGTCGGCGGCTTCTCCAACGAGACGCTGGAGAACCTTGTTGCCGGGCAGGCCGAAGACGTAGTCGATCGCATTGTTCTCGCACCAGGCCATGACTTCCGCCCGGCCATAGTGGCCATCGCCGTGGATCAGAATGCGGGTGGTCGGCCAGCGGGCACGGATCATACGGACGAGGCGACGCAGATGGCCGCGGATCTCCTTGCCCGTCGGGGTCTTGCCAGGACGCAGGATCATGGCGACCGGGCGTCCTGTCGCGGCGTCGGAGATGTGGATCGGCAGGAAGCAGCGGCGCTCGTCGCAATGGGCATTGAAGAGCGAGAGCTGCTGATGGCCGTGAACGACATCAACCGTGTCGTCGATGTCGAGAGTGATGCTTGCGGGCGGCGCGGCATAGCTCGACAGCCAGAGATCGACCAGCACCCAGCCGAGCCGGATGACGGTGCGCAGGTCCGGCAGGTTCTCCACCCGCGAGCATGTCGGCTGCGAGCACAGATCCAGCCCGCTGTCGGGCAGCCGACTGCAGGCGAGCTTGAAGGCCGGGTCGGTGCGTAGTCGGTCGAGATCGTTGGCATCCTCGTAGTCGCACGTGATCGCAAAGATGCGGGCGCGCAGAATGTCGGCCATGGCGTGCGTCACCCGCTCTGGATCGCGCGGATCGTGGATCGCGGCGGCAAGTCTGTCGGCCAGTTGCAGGCGTCGCTCGACAGCGCCAGCAGCATGACGCCACCATCGGAGATGATGCGTCCGCCGTCAAACGCAGCTGTGATCTTCGTGCGTCCAACGGCTGGAAATGAGAGCGGCAGCAACGTATCGTCGGTCATGGCGGGTGTGGCTCGCGAGACGCGGTGACAGGGTTGGATTACAACCGAATCGTACTACAACTCAATCGCTTAGGCCACATCCGCCATCCCCTTGAACGCGCCGTCATGAACTTCACATTGCCATACGCCCTACGGGAAACGCGGGAGTATGGAGACCCCACATCGCCAACGAGTATCAGTACCTGCGCAGCTACGACTCCTACTACAACCTCGGCGCCGATCGTCCGCTTCTGGCGACATACGTCGACGCCGCGCGGGATGACGCCAAGTGCTCTATTGTCAGCCTGCTCGCTATGTGGCGCAGCGTCGGTCCTGCGCAGTTGACCGCGATCCCGAGCCTTGTCTTTCGCATGCGGATGGTGGGCGGCTACAGTGGCGCTTCACATGGAGCTGGCGTAGCCGAGGAAGCAGCATTTGGCATGGCCTGGACGCTCGACCAACTCCGACGATCGAGCAGCTGAGGGCAGAGTGCTGCAATCCTGACGAGCTGTCGTCAAAAAGGGGAGTTCGTCCTCGCGATTGTCGGGACCGATCGGATGACGACGGCACGCGGTATAGCGCGACGATCAGGATGAGACGACGCATTGCCTCGCCTGAACTGCTCCCTAAAATTGGTTTGTTGCTCATCTAGTTTGCTCCCGGATCAACAACTTCGGGAGCTGTGATGGGGAAGGTGAGCATGGCGACACGAGCGGAATTGGTGGCGGCGATCAGTGGACGCTATGTTTTAGGCGGGCGGGCCGAAAAGGCGAGGATGTTGGACGACTTCGTGGCCCTCACTGGCTTTCATCGCAAGCATCCGATGCGACTGCTGCGAAGAGACTGCGCGCCGGCGAAGAGCGGTCCTCGGCCGGGGGCGGCGGGTTTACGGTGATGAGGTGTGCGCCGCTCTCGTCGTCGTTTGGGAGGCATCGGATCGAATCTGCGGGAAGCGACTACACCCGCTCTTGCCAAGCCTGATCGAAGCGATGGAACGCCACGGACACGGCGCTATGGATAGCGAGACGCGCCGGCAATTGTTGACGATGAGCCCAGCGACGATTGATCGCGTTCTCAAGGACATTAAGGCGAGTGCCAGCGGGCCGCCGCGGCGGAAAGGATCAACGACGATCCGGCGTAGTGTTCCAGTTCGGACTTTCTCGGATTGGGATGACCCCGCACCCGGCTTTGTCGAGGCGGATCTTGTTTCTCATTCCGGCCCATACGCGAAGGGCGCCTTCTCGCAAACCCTGGTGTTGACTGATATCGCCACGGGCTGGACGAAATGCGCGCCGCTGCTGGTTCGCGAGCAAACGGCTGATCACGGCGTTGGCCGAACTGCGCAAGTTGCTACCGTTCCCGCTGCTGGGCTTCGACACCGACAACGACAGCGTCTTCATGAACGAGAGCGTTCAGGAGTATTGCTTGCGTGATAATATCGAACTCACCCGTTGCCGCCCCTACCGGAAGAATGACCAGGCATTTGTCGAGCAGAAGAATGGCGCGGTCGTGCGTAAGATCGTTGGATATCGACGCTTCGAGGGACTGCAAGCCACACGGGAGCTAGCCAAGCTTTATTCCTCGATGCGGTTGTTCTTCAATTTCTTTCAGCCATCATTTAAGTTGAAAGAAAATCGTGACGGAGCCAGGGTGATCAAGCGGTATCATCGTCCCGCCACGCCCTATCAGCGGCTGCTTGACGATGCACCCACGCCGGAGGATACGCGCCTTCGCCTCAAGGCGATGTACCTGACGCTCGATCCGGTTCGGCTGCCGCCGACGGCGAGGCACTGCCGCTCGAAGACTTTCTGTCCGGGTTGCGGATTGCGTGGCGTGGTGGGGAAGTGAATCCGACCGCCCGCCCCAAGCCGGCGGTCAAGCGAGAGCGGCGCAGACCCGATCCTCTCCTTGCCGTCACTGCCGAGCTTGAGGAATGGTTCGAGGCAGAGCCTTGGCGAACGTCACGAGAGTTGCTTGAACGCTTGCAGGTCAAATATCCCGGCGAGTATCCCGACGGCCTCATTCGGACTGTGCAGCGTCGAATGAAAATCTGGCGCAGTACGCAAGCCGATGCGTTGGGTTCGGGCCATTCGCCGATGCCGCGCGGACGGAAATTGTAGAGGTCGTGCGGTGAGATCATCCCGGAGCAAGACGGGATCGGCAGAGGCTAAATCTCGGGAACAACCAGTGAGGCAATCGAGAACATCCGAGTGAGGCAACGGCATTGTTCTTTGGGAACACTCTTGGGCGAGGCAATACGAGTCTCACCTTGATTGTCGCCCGCCACTGTTGAACTGACCCCATAAAGTTGGACGGTTCATTGAGTTGGTAGGTTTAAGGGGTGGTTCCTGTATTGCACAGGGGCCAGCCCTTTCAGTTTCAGTTTGATGCGGCGGTGGTTGTAATAGTCGATGTAGTCCGTGATGGCGTCGTCCAGGCTTTGAACGGTGTCGAAGGTTCCGGGATGGAAGAGTTCGGATTTGAGGATGGCAAAGAAGCTCTCCATTGGGGCGTTGTCGAGGCAATTGCCTTTGCGTGACATGCTCTGTTGGAGGCCTCTGGCTTCCAGCCTGCGTTGGAATGCCGACATCTGATACTGCCATCCCTGATCGGAATGCAGGATCGGCCGCTCGTCCTCATTGAGTCGGGCGAGGGCTTTGGTCAGCATATTGTCCACCATTTTGAAGCGTGGCCGCCGCGCCGTCTCGAACGCGACGATCTCGTCATTGTAGAGATCCATGACCGGGGACAGATAGAGCTTGTCGCCGGCCAGGCTGAACTCCGTCACGTCGGTCACCCATTTGCGCGGTTGGCGCGGTCGGCGCCGAACTTGCGCTGCAACAGATCGGGAGGGGTCCGCCCAGCCTCGCCCCTGTAGGAGCGATACTTCTTCGGCCTGACCAGCGACTTCAATCCCATCCCGGCCATCAGGCTCTGGACGGTGACCTGAGACCCTGAAGCTCCTCCAGTTTTTGGTAGAGTCTGTCCCACTCAAGGAGACGGACGAATGAAGCGTTCACGGTTCACGGAAGAACAAGTCATCGCGATTTTGAAGGAGCAGGAGGCGGGCATGAAGACCGCCGATGTCTGCCGCAAGCATGGGATCTCGGAAGCGACCTTCTACAAATACAAGGCCAAGTTCGGTGGCATGGACGTTTCCGATGCGCGCAAGCTGAAGGCTTTGGAAGAGGAGAACGCCAAGCTGAAGAAGCTGCTGGCCGAGCAGATGCTGGACAATGCCATCCTGAAGGATGTCGCCGCAAAAAAATGGTGACGCCCGATGCCAAGCGATGCGCTGTGGCCCACGCCTGCGATCGGCATGGGGTGAGCCAGCGTCGGGCGTGCAAGGTCTTTTCGTCGACCGCTCAAGCGTTCGCTACACAAGCATCCGGTCGGACGATGCCGCCGTTCGAGCCGCGATGAAGACGGTGGCTGCCGAGCGCCGCCGCTTTGGCTACCGGCGCATCCACATCATGCTTGAACGGCAAGGGATCGTGATGAACCAGAAGAAACTGCGGCGGCTTTACCGGGAGGAGAAGCTCCAGGTCCGCAAACGTGGCGGCCGCAAACGGGCCTTGGGAACAAGACGGCCGATGATCGCGCCGGGTCGGACGAATGAGCGCTGGAGCCTGGACTTCGTAAGCGATGCCTTCACGGACGGACGCCGGTTCCGGGTTCTGGCCGTCGTCGACGACTTCACGCGCGAGTGCCTGGCGCTGGTCGCGGATACATCGCTGTCGGGCGCCCGCGTCGCTCGGGAGCTGGATGCCATCCTCGCCCGCCGCGGCAGGCCTCGCACGATCATCTCGGACAATGGCACCGAGCTAACGTCGATGGCGATCCTCAAATGGTGCCAGGAAGGCGGCGTCGAATGGCACTACATCGCGCCCGGCAAGCCGATGCAAAACGGATTCGTGGAGAGTTTCAACGGCCGATTTCGCGACGAATGCTTGAACGAAACGTTGTTCTCCACTCTCACGCAAGCACGGGCAGCAATCGATCTATGGAAGGAGGACTACAACCAGAACAGACCACACTCAGCCCTGGGCAACATCACGCCCATCGAATTCGCCATCAAAATGGCTCTGGAAAAACAGACCGCATGAGGCCAGAAATGAGACTCCGGACTCTCCATTGAACTGGAGGGAACAAGGGTCCCAGGTCAACGGTCTTGTGGTTGACGCGCCGGCCCAACCGGTGCAGTTGCGCAGTCACCCGGCGATAGCCGTAGCGACCCTTGTGGCTGTCGAAGATGGCCTTGATCGCCGCCTTCAGCGCGCATGGCGGTCCGAGCGCTTCGCTGCTTTCTGTCTGTAATAGAACGTGCTGCGCGCAAGCTTCGCCAGTTCGAGCAGCCCCTCAAGCGGATGCAACGGCCTTAACGCCTGGACGGCTTGCGCTTTTTGAGCGCGTGTCCCTGCGTTAAGGCTTCAAGCGCGGGGCGTTATCTTTCCAATAGTTCCCGACCGAGCGGCCGGATACGGCGTGCGGTACCCATCCGGTGAAGCTTTCAATTACCAACATCGTCAGCTTGATCCCGTGGAAATGCCGAAGGCGAGAAGGCGATGTCGTGCAAGCGGGTCATGGCGCGCCAGACGACCATGTTGCCAGGAGGCGGGTCATGTTTGCGGGCCGGATATCCGCCAAGCTGGCGATTTGCAGCAGGTAGGTGGTGAGCTTAGGCCGTTGGAGGCGTGGTCGCGTGTCGATCTCGTCGAGCGCAGTGATGTCGGCGAAGGTAGAACGCTGTCGGGCGCGGCGTCTGGCTTCGCACGCGCCGACATAGTGACGAAGAATATGCGCCAACTGGCGACCGCGATGAGGGCGAGGAACTTGGCCCCCCTCTCGGCGGTTTCGAGCCTTGCCTCCTCCGCACGGCAGCCGGACTTCATAACCTTGTGGAACACCTCTGCCTTCCAGCGCAGCGCGTACCAGCTGAGCTTTTCGGCCGCCGCGGAGAGATCTTCGACCGGCAAGTTGGTCACCAGCTTCCAGCCGATCGGCTCGCGACCGGGCAGCGGATCTTCTTCGAGGGCGTGGATGTAAGTCAGAACCTGCGGACCGTAGCGCTTTTGCTTGCCTAAGGGCGGCGAAGGTTGATCGCGGCGAACTTCACCTGCCGCCGGGTCGTCTCGTTCTGATCGACCGCAATGCGGTGACGCCCCGCCCAAGGCGTCGCCGCAAGTTGGGCAAAGACGCGATGGGCAGGATCGTGTGGGGGCAGCATCGGTAGGTCGCTTAACTCGGGCCTGTTCGTCTGCACCCGCACAATCAAGCTCGTACCAAGATCTTGCGCCGTGCAAGAGAGCTCGTAGATATCGCTCTCCCGGTCACCCACATGCACGCAGCGCTCGGGCGCGCCAACGAGCGCGATGGATTGGCGCAGGTTCTCCAGCCAGCGTTAGCTCTCTTTAGTCTCGAGCGGCGCGCGCGTGGCATTGATGTGCCGCTTGAGCGCGAGCATCCCCTTGAATTTCGTTCGTGTCCAGAATTTCACCGCCGTCAGACCGAGGGTGCGACGGGCCCCTCGCGAACTAACATTGGCGCGCACGGCGAGGGGTAAGCGGTGTCCGAACAACGCGCTTGGTCGCAGTGCTACTTAGTTCGATCTGAAAAACTCTTTGACGCTTTGCGCTGCAGGGATCGGGTTTGAAGTATTGGAGAATGCCGGAAACTTCCGCGAGCGCCTCGATGCCATCATTAATCCGTGTCATCCGCTGGTCCGGTTGTCAGCAGTGATGCCGTGGTCGCGCTTTGACGAGGCGTTTGGCGGGTTTTTATCGCCCCGGTCGGCAGGCCGCCAAGCAGACGCGGCTGATGGTCGGTCTGCTTACCTCAAAGAAGTGTGCAGAACCCATATTGGCAGTTTTTCTGCGGCTTCGAGTTCTTACAGCACGAGCCGCCGATTGATCCCAGCACGATGACGCGCTGGCGCAAGCGGATCGGGCCCGAGGGGCTGGAGGAAATGCTGAAGGCATGCGTCGACGTCGCACTCGAGACGGGGACTGCGAAGCACGGTTCGCGCGAGCGGATCACCGTTGACATTGGCGGTGCAGCCGAAGGCGATCGCCCACCCCACCGACAGCCGGCTCTACCTCAAGCTATCCAGATCCTGGTGAGTCAGGCCAAGCAGTACGGCACCGCAAATTCTTCCTCGGCCATAATGGCGATGCGATCAATGCGCTGCTCGTCGCCGCAGGCCAAAATCTGCACCTTATCCTTATCATCCTCACGGTTATCGCTCTTTGGCTTGCCTGGTGCCTGCAAGCACTCCAGCCGAAACGGCGAAATCGGATGCACCCGTCCGTCTTCACGGGTTCGGAATATCAACGCCTTAGCCTTTCAGGGCCGACTGCCTAGTCCGAATGATCTCATCTCGGGATCTTTGCAACTAAAAACGCGTACATTGTCGGCCATTAGGGCAGTTAAGGCAGACACCTCGAACCGACTCCATGTACGGTTTTTGTGGATTATGTCACCGATGTAGACAAAGCCAATTTTCTTATTTTTAATTAACGATCGCTTGTTAGTTGGTAGGATGAATGCAGTCACTTTGTCTTGCTTTAAGACTTCGAAAGAAAATTTGAGTACTGCCATGCCAGCCTCTACACCGATAGCTCTTCCAGAGGCTAGAAGGTGGAGGCCGGTTATCATCTCCACATAGTTTGGATCACCGGGCAGATCATCAGGATTGTCAGGCCGATACGTGCCGCTGCACATCAATCCGGAATAGCCAGCGAACTTTCTGGCGGTACCCTCATCTTTCACGAACACCATCCATAAGCCGAAACGATGGTGCTGCCAGTGATTGGTAAAGTTGAGCAATGCAGCTTTCGATTGCTCCATCGTTGAATTGAGTCCGTCCCTGATGGTATTTACCACAAAGGGATCATTATGAAGGTTATGGATAAGGAGATCATCTATTTGAGATGGCGGCCTTAGAATTAGGCGCGGCGATTCTATGATGTACATGAGATTATTCCTCTTATCAGCTGGCAACGATCTATTGCGGGGGTATGCAAGCATAATTTTGAACTATGGTAGCGCAATACCACGCTCATTAGTATCCATGTTGCGCGCGCTCGAGGCTGAAACCACGAGCTATAACTACAATCAGGCGCCCGGAACCGAACCTGCGCTGCTCAAGTGGCCCCTTGCGTAGCTGGAGCGCGTCGGGATGCGATCGACGCCCTTGCGTGACATTTGACAACCTTGCGGCCGAACGCCTCTAAGAAGCGGAAAATACGATCTCAACATCACGGATGATCAGTGCTGCTGGTTCGACTCGATACCGTTGCCAAGTACCTTCGTGCAGGGCCAATCCTCGCCGATATCGGGCGTCGGACTCTCCATTGAAATGGAGGGAACAAGGGTCTCAAGTCAGCATCAAGAGCCGCCACGCCTATGTCGTGCTGGCACTGCTGTTGGCACTCCACCTCCCGAACGGCATCCGCGGCAAGATCGCCAACGAGATCCGTGGGCAGCTCAAGGCCTTCGGCATGCTGTTCGGGCAGAAGCTCGGCGGCTTGCCCCGCCAAGGAAATCGTATCCGCTGAGTCGGCGGCAGCGCCTGAGATCAGAGCAATCGTCGAGTGATAGAGGCCCGCCGATCCATCATCAAGCGGATCAGGATGCTTGAGTCGCGCGTTGCGCAGCCGGCTGTTCATAACCGCTCCCGGCGTAGCACTGTGAGTGCTGTAGCCTCGTATTTACAGTCTCCTCCGTCCGGTCCGAACGGACGACCTCCTGAAAGCTCAAACCAGGCGGATGTCATTTCCGAAATATCGTGCGTGGGCGATACCAAGGATGCGATTGATAAGGCTCGAGTAGCTGTGTCCAGCAGCGTTCGCGGCTAGGACACATACGGAGTGCATACTGAGCCCCGGCATCGAGTTGATCTCCAGGACAAAGGGGTGGCCGGAGCGGTCGATCCGGAGGTCGAGGCGGGCATAGTCCCGGCACTGGCAAGCACAGAAGGTCGCAACCGAAATTTCCCCCAGCAAGGTCGCAAGACTCCTCCCGATTTGCGCCGGGCAAATCGTAGGCACCTCCTCAACTGGCAGGTACTTGCCCTCCCATGTCAAAAGACCAGTGTCGCGTTCGCCGAAGTCGATCTCGGCCAAAGGCAAGATCTCGGGTTTTTCGTTTCCCAGCAGCGCGACATGGATTTCTCGCCCATCGATGTATTCCTCCACGAGCGCATCCTGTCCATATTGCGTGACAATCATTTCCACTGCCTGCCTCAGCTGAGCGGGCTCATGTACAAGCTGCAAACCGAAGCTATTATCTTCGTGACGCGGCTTCACTACCACTGGGAATCGCAGGCCGCCGGTGCTCTCGGTGCCGAGGCGCATGACACAAAAGTTCGCCGTCGGTATGCCGCAACTGCGCATCAGCGCCTTGCTGATCACCTTATCGTCCGTCACCCCATGGCCGAGCGGTCCCGATCCGGTATATGGAACGCCAGCCATCTCGAGCATGGCCGGAACGTGGGTGAAACGGTACTCGCCCTGAATACCCTCTGCCAAATTGAAAACGATTCCTGAAGGGCGGGCTTTCGGATCGGGTGGCATGAATCGCTCGAGCGTGTTGAGGAGTCCTTTGTCGCCTTCACACAACAGTGTCTCGTGACCACCCTCTTTCAGTGCCGCTACCACTCTTTCGTAGTATCCATCAGAGGACCAAGCATGTGGAGACTCTGGATAAGGCTGTCCGAAGCGGTTGATAACGCCCGTAAAGTCACTGTTCCTGACGAGGGCTACCCGCATGAGTTACTCCTTTGATCTCTGTTTGATTCACGCATGGGGTTGGTTCCTTGTGGTAACAGCTCGTGACCGCACGCTACACGGAGTCTCTCGCAATCGGCGTGCCCGGGAGAAGCTTGCGAACGAGCGCGGAAAAGCACGTGTTCTGAGCCGGACTGGCGGAATGCTTGCGCCTCTGGGGTGTCGGGTTTCGCACATAACGTCGCACAGCTCCTTTCTCCTCATTGGCGCAGCGCTGCCGGGCTCGGGGTTCTCTCCGCGGTCGATCGCAAGGATCCCCTCATCTTGGCGTTGGAGCGGGGCGAATTGGTGCGATTCCGGAGGACCGCATGCGCGGTAGCGGCCTCATCCACCAGCGTCCAGCAAGGACGCATCTTCCGCGAGCGCCTCGATGCCATCATTAATCCGTGTCATCCGCTGGTCCGGTTGTCAGCAGTGATGCCGTGGTCGCGCTTTGACGAGGCGTTTGGCGGGTTTTTATCGCCCCGGTCGGCAGGCCGCCAAGCAGACGCGGCTGATGGTCGGTCTGCTTACCTCAAAGAAGTGTGCAGAACCCATATTGGCAGTTTTTCTGCGGCTTCGAGTTCTTACAGCACGAGCCGCCGATTGATCCCAGCACGATGACGCGCTGGCGCAAGCGGATCGGGCCCGAGGGGCTGGAGGAAATGCTGAAGGCATGCGTCGACGTCGCACTCGAGACGGGGACTGCGAAGCACGGTTCGCGCGAGCGGATCACCGTTGACATTGGCGGTGCAGCCGAAGGCGATCGCCCACCCCACCGACAGCCGGCTCTACCTCAAGCTATCCAGATCCTGGTGAGTCAGGCCAAGCAGTACGGCACCGCAAATTCTTCCTCGGCCATAATGGCGATGCGATCAATGCGCTGCTCGTCGCCGCAGGCCAAAATCTGCACCTTATCCTTATCATCCTCACGGTTATCGCTCTTTGGCTTGCCTGGTGCCTGCAAGCACTCCAGCCGAAACGGCGAAATCGGATGCACCCGTCCGTCTTCACGGTCTCGGAATATCAACGCCTTAGCCTTTCAGGGCCGACTCATTCGTCTTGCACATGCCGTGGGAGGATGACGGCAAGGTTGCGCGCCACCGCACCTTCGCCTTCTTGAAGTCCATGCCCTTGCCAATCCGCAGGCACCTCACCTTCAGGGAAGAGAAGCCAATTTGTCGCGTGAGGATGACGTTGACCCCTTCATAGACATTGGTCCGCGTCAGCTTGTCCCCACGCTTAGAAATCTGGCGGGTCCGGCTGATCTCGCCGAATTCGTAGTTCGTGGGCGTAAGGTCGAGATAGGGACCGGCGCTCGAGGATCGGCGAAAACGGGAAGCAATGTCATAGGTCCAGGCGACCGAAGCGCGACACCGCGCCAACGCCCGGTGCGGTCATTAACAGCCTGGCATGGATAGCACGCGCCGCAAGGAGCGGGTATCAGCCCGCTCCTCGATGGTATCATCCTGCACAACATCCTCGATCTCCGGCGCCCACTAACGGAGTTGGCAGGGTCCGCATCGTACTACGCCTACGGCAGGCTACACACTATCCAGTGCTCAACGGGTCTACCGGGAGTGCGTCGGACAGTCTATAGGCTGGTCTGAATTCGAGACCCCGACAGCATACTTCCCCCTGCCAGTCTCCGAAGAATCTAGATACCGTCTTGTGCAGCCGGTACCCAGGCGGGTTAGCAGCTCCGCTGGGTTGACGCCAGCGGCCGCAGCAAAATCATCTATAGTGAAATCTTCATTCAGCAGTTCCACGAAGGTACCTGGATTACAAAGCTCCTCGGGAACATCTGTTACATCTATAGTTGTGTACTCCATGCATATTGTTCCGATTAGCGGGGCAAAATATCCGCCGATCCGAACGGATATTTTGTTCGCGCAGGCCCATGGAAGGCCATGCTTAAAACCGATCCCGGCAATCGCTACGCGGGTATTTCGGACCGTACGAAATGTCGCACCGTAACCAACAGCCTCCCCCCTACCAACATTGCGCACCTCCAGTATTCTAGCTCGGAGCCTTGCGACGGGGTGTAGCGGATTTGGTTTGATGCCAGCGTCATTGAGACCGTACAATGCTGAGCCCACCCTTACCATGTCGAAATGATAGGATTTCCCCAGCCAGACACCGGCGGAGGCAGCGAGACAGCCACAGGCTGGCTTAAGCAGATCATAGATCGCCCGAAAGCGATTCCTTTGCAGCACATTAGTCCGGTCGGCAACGCGTTCGCTACACGCAAGGTGGCTGAGTACGACCGAAGGTGGATAGCTCTCGAACGTACCAGAGAGATACGCGCGACGCACGTCAGCGAAAGCGAGCCCAAAACGGGAGAATCCCGTTTCGACGTTGAGAAAGTATGTTTGCGTCCCTGTAGCAATAATGGCCTCCAAGTCGGCGCAATTGTTCACAACGGGTATGATGCCGTTGGATCGATAGCACCGGCCAAATTTCGCAAAATCGTCCGAAAAAACCGCAATAGCCCCATCCACATGGGCTGACCTCAGTAGCAACGCTTCGTCCAGATTGGCGACGAAGAGCAGATCGCAGCCGGCATCAATGAGCGACCTTGAAATTTCTACAAGTCCAAGGCCGTAGGCATCGCTTTTGACCACAGCGGCCACCCTTACGTGGGGGCCAACGAGGGCCGAGACGGCCTGGAAGTTCGCCTGAACCGCCCCCAGATTCAAGTCAAACACAACGTTAGATGCCCGTAATATTATCGGCAACATCCTTGCTCTCCAACAGTTCCCGTTTTCTCATCTCTCAACTTCTCGACGTAAGCGCGTCTAACTGGCTCAGGTGGACGCGCTCGGACGGCTTCAGAAATGGAGGTATACTCCCTACTCAATTTAGTGACCGGTTGAAAGTAATAAGTAATATTATGAGAATGTTTCAGGATGTGTAAGTGCCATTATACTTAACGATGATGCACTTGAATGTTGATCAGCAGCCTGAAAGGTGCATGTTCTGGGCTGTTATCGCGTGAGGAGAGGGCTGATCATTCGGGTAAATGTCTTGGTCGTCCTCGATGCGGAATTCGAGAGCGATTCAGCTTCGGAGCATGGCTGCAGAACGCAGCCCCGCGGCTTCACCGCAACAAGCTCGGCACCGCGCTGGCCAGTAAGCTGGCCCGGATCGCTTGGAGCGTGCTGCGCAATGGCAAACCCTTCGACACCCCACCGTCATGAGGTCACGGCCATCTGAGCCGGCGCCTCGACAAAGTTCGCGACTGAGAAAGCATGGAACGGATCGATGAACGCATCCAAAGTCTGGCGACCCTAATGGTTGCTCGCCAACCTATCCGCCCCCTCACTTGCGAAAAGGCAGCCGGTCCATACATAGGGTCAGATTGGATGTTTCTCAGTCGCGAACTTAGTCGACGCGTGACCCAACGACCGTAGCCGGCGAAAAGCCGCCGTGCGCAGCACGTTCCAAGCTTGCCCAAACTATCGCCGGCGAGAGCGCCTGGTATTCTCGCACGGTTCCCCAGCTGACGTCGTATGAGCATGAGGTGCATTATTGTCCACGCGCAGGCGGCTCCTCGGTCGTGCAAGTAGCCCAGTCGCATGACGAAAAAAGAGAACATCCCAACAGAGGCCATGGCTCGTGGGCCGATCGAAACCGGATATGAGCGACTTCCGCCATGCTGAACCGGCCATACCTAGGGACGGCCGATGATGCCGCCCAGTCCGAGGCCGCCGCGCATCAGATGCTCATCGATTGGCCGGAAAGGATCGACTGCCTCGACAATCTGCGGATCGAGCCGATTTGGATCATACCAATTTCACAATTGACATGCATGACTCCTGCTGAAAATGTGACATCAGTCAGTAAGGCGAAGGTCGTGAACACAGCCTGCGTTGAATTACGGAATGACGTGCCGCTCAGAGCTTCAGGTCCGCCGAGTTCGATGCGGCGCATAGCCACCGATTATCGGTGATCGGGTCTGGTCGGTTTTGGAATAAGGGACGGAAAAGCACGGCCCACTCGGCCTTGGTTGGACATATTCCGGTCACACGCTTTGCGCGGCGGCCGCGCTTGCTAAACATTAAATTGCTTAAGGAAAGAAACATCCTGGAACATGTTCGGGACGTCGGACCCTATTGGCATGCCCGCATGAAAGCCGAACTGGAGCGACATCCTATTTTCGGCGAGGTTCGCGGTGTCGGCATTCTATCCGCCGTGCAGCTGATGTGGGATCCGAAGGGTCGGGCGCCATTTGAGGCTGCTCTGTTTGAGAATGGTGTCATCGGGCGAGCTATGCCGCATGGCGATATCCTGGGTTTTGCCCACCTCTGATCATTGCCCGAAAAGAGATCGATCGATGCGAGCGAAATCAGTCGATACGACCTATCGTGCGCTGCAGGCGGAAGGCGCGATATGATCTGGCGTGAGAGATGACGCCTTCAACTCGGATCGCCGGGATATTCACGTGCGGCAGCCGTGTAGCATCATGAGCAGGGGCGCAACAATCCGCTCCGTTTTTTAAGGCAACTTGCATGGAGGGTGTGCCAGCCGATGCCGAAATACGAGCCAGTCTCGAACGACACAGTACCGCCTTCGCGTGCGAAGACGCTCACGTGAGCTGCTGCAAGAATGTAGAGTTGACGCTCTCACCCCCCAATGTACCGTGAGGCTGAGCTCCTCCATGGAGCAGTCTCAAGCCGGACGCAAAAAGACAGCCCGACCGCAATGAAGTGCAAACCCAAGAGGACAACTGTCACCGTGCTAACAGATGGCGCTGGAATGAGGTCTCGACGTCGATAACAGCGCCGTCGAAGCACGGATCGCCCTCCCAAGGCGCACGGCCCGGCACGGAGCTCAGTCTCCGGCCGGGCCTTCAACCCAGAATGGCTGGCCCGCCCGTGTTGGCTCCTGGAGGGGGCCAGAACTCACTGCAGTTTAGCTATGCAAGACGCTTTTCATAGATTTGTAGGGCAGATCGCAGACAGCGCTGACGCGACTGACCTGCGCAACGCTCTGGGCGAGATTGCCTCTGCGCTCGATTTGCCGTCTTTCGCCTATCTTTTCCCTTCTTCTGGCAAGGGCCGCAACGTGCGCCTGATTTCCACCTACCCTCAATCCTGGACATCTCACTACCTTCACAGTCGGTATGAAAAGATTGACCCTGTAATTCATCAAGCGCGTGGTGGTCAGGAACCATTCAGCTGGGATGCGCACGGTGCTGATCTCGAACTATCGACGCAGCAGCGACAACTGATGGATGAGGCGACGCAATTTGGCATTCACTGCGGCTTCACGATCCCGATCCATGACAGCACCGGTAATTTTGCAGCACTGACCTTCGCCTCCGATGAAAGGCGACCACCGTTCTTTCGCCTGATTAATCGATATGACCGCGCGCTCGAACTCATTGCGATCTTCTTCCACCTTCATGCCTGTCGCAAGCTGGCCGACGGCAGGACCGTGGATGGCGTTACCCTATCTCGAAGGGAAATGGAGTGTCTGAAGTGGGCGGCTCGGGGCAAAACGGCGTGGGAAATCGGCCGCATCTTGGGAATCAGTCGGAGCACCGCAGCCTATCATCGGGATAACGCCAGGAAGAAGCTTGGCGTGAAGACGGCTATTCAGGCAGCTGTTCGGCTGGCACTGTCTCGGCCATCTCTCTTCACCTGATCTCCCGAAACCTGGGCACATACACAGGTTGTTTCAACTCGGCCTTTGCCTTCAATCGCAGGTGCTATCCATGCGAGGAGAAGGCCATCATGTTGCAGTTGATCACGCCGGATTGTTACGCTGAGTTCAGCGACGAGCTCGAGCAGATGCATCGCTTGCGGTATCGCGTTTTCAGGGATCGACTTGATTGGGACGTTTCGTTCAGCGGCGGCTTTGAAGTCGATCCGTTCGATGCGCTTCGTCCCCATTACCTATTGCTGCGTGCGCCCGCCGGACGCATCGACGGCTGCGTGCGCCTGTTGCCGACTACAGGACCGACGATGCTGCGTGATAGCTTCTTCGCTCTTCTTGCCGACCGTCCAGTGCCGGAAGATCCACGTGTTTGGGAAAGCAGCCGTTTTGCGCTTGATCTGCCGCCTTCCGCGCCCAAACAGGCGGGCATCGCAAATGGCACCTACGAGCTGTTTGCCGGAATGGTCGAGTTTGGTTTGTCACGCGGTCTGCGCAGCATCGTCACCGTGACCGATCTGCGCATCGAGCGGATTTTGCGTCGCGCCGGCTGGCCACTCGAACGGCTGTCCGATCCGCAAACAATTGGCAACACACGCGCCGTTGCGGGATATCTCGACGTCTCGAGAGAGAGCTTGGAAGCCCTCCGCCGCAATGGCAGGCTCAAGGGCCCGGTCCTGTGGACCCCTGTCATTAAGATCGCCTGAGCCTGCAATCCAACCCTTTTTGGACATGATGCAATGGACGAAACAAGACCTGGCCCTGCTTGGCCGGACAGGCAAGATGATCGTGCCTATGGCTATGTCGACCAGCTCACAAGCCGAGGCTGGGCCTGGGAATTCCTCAGGCGCAATCCGGACTTCCAAAAAGATCTGGCGAACGCGCTGCGCGGTGCCGAACGCACGAACGCCCGGTCCATGGACATTATCAGCCTGGCTTCGAATACTGTTGATCTCTCGCGGTGGGGCCTTCTGTTTTGCAAGCTCAAAAGGAACTGATGCGAGCGTCTTTTGGTGCCCCTGCCAATGTCCGCATGTTTTGCCCATTGTGGCCGAAACGGCGGCGCGGCCGCGCGGGGTCGACTTGCTTGATCTAGCCCGGCACTCCTGCCGCATCTCCATGCTCGTCACGCGGGACGGGCATCAGCACCTCCTGGTCGAGGACAGTGGCAGGAGCTTGCAGATGGCTGCTTCCGGCGTCAGCATCCTCGAACCTGTGCGATTGACATCCTCCGTCCTCTGGTCGCCAGAGGAACTGAAGCAGCGCCTGAACGCGTTGGAATGTCTGAACAGCCTCTGTTGGACCGGCAGGCTGCAATCAGGATTCTTTCCGACCGAGCCCCGTAGCTCGCGGTTGCGCCGAGTCTTGCATGCCCTCGACGGCTTCATCGCTGGCGTATCACACCGCGAAATCGGCCTTGCTCTCTTCGGCAGAGCCCGTGTCGAGCAGGACTGGGCCGACCCCGGTGACCATCTTCGAGACAGCGTCCGCCGTGCAGTCAGACGCGGGCGCTCGCTAATGAACGGTGGTTATAAGCGTCTTCTTCTATAACGCCACCATCAGGCCTTTTGGCGGCCAGAGAACAGCTCCTTGTACCCCGCCACCACCAGCCAGTGGGCGCGCGCGAGATGGCTGCGAACCGCCCTTTGGGCGCGCGCTGGCTCTTGCACCGGATCGATTCCCAATATCGCCTGGGCCATTTCTTCTTCGCTGGCATTGCCGGCACATGCATCTAAGAGCTTCAAATATGTCGTGAAGTGCTCATCGTCGTAAGCGGTCAGGCTCTCCGCCCATGGGACCTCGTTGGCAACAGCAGGTTTGAGCAATCTATCTACCATTTCATCTCTCGCCGTAAGACCTATCCCGCGCCGCGCAGATCTTTGGGCGCGCGCGCCCGCAAAAAAATATCCTAAAATGGGATAATCCGAAACTGGGATCTTAGTGAGCCGGTTCCTTCTTGGCCCGGTTCGTCTGATGCCGAAATCACTTCGATCAGCTCCCCAGCGCCGGCTGCTACAACGGCTGATCGCGGCGCGCAAAACCAAAGGGGCCACCCAGACCCAGGTTGCAGCTTCTGGCACAAATGCGTCGCGCTCGTCCGTGGTGAAATCCTCGACAAGAGGGTGGCTTCTTGTGCATGGAAATCCGAGAGGTCTTTGCCCGCAATCTGCGTAGGCATCGCCAAAAAAAGAAATTGTCCCAGGAAGCGCTCGCGCACGAAGCTGGCGTCGACCGAACATATGTCAGCGCACTTGAGCGCTCGGTCTATGCCGCCAGCATTGATACGGTGGCGAAACTCGCCAGAGTGCTCGGAATCGATCCGGCCGATCTACTCAACCCTCATTCTGAATAAATCTGGAAGCGGGGACGAAACCCCGGTTGATGAGACTCGGCCAGAAGGTTGTCCGGGCATTCATGCTGCTGACAGGAACGCTCGCGCGCTCTTGGCGCGCACCCGATGCTCGTGAACCGAGCCCGCTTTTCTTCGGCAAGCTCAGGCGGGGTCTCGGCCATTCGGCTTCGCCCCTTGGCGTGGGCAGCCCTTCGGGCTGTGACGGCCGCCGCCTTTGCGGGCGGCGCGGTTTGTCTGTTGGCCTTTCCCGGTGGCGCGGGGCGGGCGGCACTCCCTTCTAGACCCGCCGCGGCAGCCCGCAACCCTTCGCGTGCCGCTCAGGGTCCTCCTCTTCGTTCCGGTCCTTCGGATGCGGTCCGCCTACCACGGCGGGCCTTTCCGGTCGCGGCTAGCCGCCCACCTCGCTTCCGGGGAAGCCGCGGCGATTGGTGAGCGGAGGATAACACATGCGTGCAAACAGCAAGCGTATCACCAGCGGAGAGGCTGGCGCAGGCAAGGGCAGGCGCCCGGGCGCCAGCCTCTATCAGGAGATCACCGACCGCATCATTGCCGAGCTGGAGCGCGGTACCGTGCCATGGGTCAAGCCATGGGGCAGCGCAAAAGCAGGCCTTGGCCTGCCGAGGAATGCAGCCAAGGCGCCAGTCGCCGCTCCTGCAGCAAAAGAACAGCAGCTGCCGCGGCGTGGCTGTCAAGGCATCTTGTCGGCGTCGAGGAGTTCCGTGTTGCCTAACACAGGCGCATAGCTCAAACAACCCATCAGCTTTCCGGCGTCAGGCCAGGCGTGTGGGAATCGCGCGAGCCTTGCGTTCGAACTAGATTTGGTCATCGCCGATGAGCCGACTGCAGGCCTCGACGTCTCGGTGCAGGGCGAGGTGCTAAACCTACTCGCACGGCTTTAGGACGAACTCGGCATGGCGATCCTGATCATCTCACACAATCTCAATGTCGTGCGCCATATGACCGATCGCATGGCGATCATGTATCTAGGCCGCTTCATCGAGGTCGGCTCGACTGAGCAATCTTTGATCACGCCCGTCAGCCCTACATGCGGGCGCTGCTTGCGGCCAATCCTGAGCCTGACCCGGATGCTGTGCTGAACAGGATCGAGCTTAAGGGCGAGGTCCCGAGCATGATGAGGCGGCCATTGGGCTGCGAGTTTCACACCCGCTGTCGCTACGCGCAGGATATCTGCAGCCGCATCTTCCCCGAACCCTCAACAAACCCGGACGATACGGAGCGCCATTTTCCACTGGAGCGCGAAAGCGCGCTGCTGCTGCAGCAAAGACCGCTTTCTCCAGTTGGAACCCAAACCGATGACGAGTCATGATGCGCGCTCGCCGCAGACCATAGGGACAAGAAGAGGATCGCTGAAATGAGACTGGGCGAAGGTGAACTTCGGCGCGGTGGAGGTCACATTGCCGTTCTTCGACCGGGCGAGGCACCGGTTCGGCTATCGGCGCATCCACATCATGCTTCAACGGCAGGAACCCTGAACCCGCCGACCAGTTGTGAAGGGGGCGCTGACCAAACCAGGCTCCAGCGCCCGTTTTTCGGTTTGTCGATCATCAGCTTGCTCTGGACCCGTCCATGGGGTCGAAGGCACTTGGATGCAAGCGACTGCCGCGAAATCCCGACGTTTATGGCCGAAATCTTTTGCTGCTTAGTCAATAACTACCCTCGATTGACCAAGGACGTCAGGGTCAGGATTGACGCCGATCCCTGGTCCGTCTGGCGGCGAAATCTCGCCGCCAATGCGCGCGGGTGCGCCGGCGTCCAGGCGTGGCGCAACATACCCTGACAGGTCGCACGTGTTCAAAAGCCGGCTTACGGGTGTGGCGGCGGCCAAGTGAAGCAAAGCGCCAGTGGTGACGTCGGATCCCCACGTATCCTCAATGCACATCTTGGCACCGAGGTGCAAGCATAGATCGCGAAGACGCCGAAGTGCGCTAAGTCCGCCAGATTTGGAGAGCTTCAACGCGACAGCATCCATACAGCCGAGATTGTAGGCCTTCAGCAAGGAGCCACTGTCATAGCCGTTTTCATCGATTTTCATGGGGAGGCCTGTGGCAGCCCGGACTGCAGTGCACTCTTCCAAGGTCGCGCAAGGCTGTTCCAGCATGACATCGAGTGACGCAACGGCTTTGCCGACGCGGGTCGCGTCTAACCGGGTCGCAACGCAGTTCCAGTCTCCGTAGACGAGAGGACCAGGGCCAACCGCCTCGCGCACTTGCCGAAGCCGCGCTACGTCGGATTCCCAATTGTTGTCCGTACCCAGCTTGACTTGGAACTGCCGCATCCCTTCAGCGAATGCTTCCCGTGCGATACGCGCCATTTCGTCCGGTGCAGTACAGGTAATTGAATGATACAGCGGCATTCGCAGCGCCTGCCGTCCGCCGAGAAGGGCGTAGAGAGGCAATTTTGCAACTTTGCCTGTAATGTCCCAAAGCGCTAAGTCTAGTGCGGATTTCGCGTAAACGTGCCCCTGCAGCCATGCGTCGAGATTCGTCATCAAGGCTTCGGGTCCGACAGGGTCGGCCCCGATGATAACAGGCGCCATGTATTCGAGCGCTGGGCGGACGCCTTCTGCATATGCGGGTAGGTAGTGGGGAATGGGGCACACCTCACCCCACCCAGAGATGTGTTCATCGGTGTCAACGCGAACCAATACCGATGTCACGGTATCGCAGGTTTTTCCGCCCGCCATGTGATAAGCAACATGGCTGGTCAGGGCAACCTCCCAGACCACGAGCCTTGTTATTTTCATACTGGTCCTCGCCCATGTCTAAGGTTCAATGCCGTGGTAAATAAACAGTGCACCCGGGGGAGGGTGCGGTGGAAAGACGTGTCACCCGCGGGGTGATCTCATGCTGGCTTTTCTACTCCGTGAACCAAGCGCGCTCGGCCAAACGCGCGCCCGCCATTGAGCGAACGAGATCAGGCCCGACGCCATCGACCTTCGTGCTGTAGCCGTCTAAAGTAGCAGGGAACGCGAAGATGCAATTGCCGCCGTCCTGGCTGCAGATCGCCTGCATTTCCTGATACATCGATCGACGTTTGTCCACGTCGAGCTCCGTGCGGGCGCTTTGCAGCATTTGGCTGAACCGGTCGTTACACCACCGCGTTTCATTCCAGGGAGCGTCGCACTTGAAAGCAAGCGAGAACATCATTCCGGGCGTGGGCCGTGTACCCCAATAGGTCGTGAAGTACGGCCGCTTCATCCAGATGTTGGACCAATATCCATCGTCTGGTTCTCGCTTGACGGCGAGATTGATTCCGGCGGCTCGCGCTTGCTCGGCCATCAGAATGGCAGAATCGACGGCGCCCCCAAAGGCGGCGTCCGCAGCACTAAGTTCCACATTGAGCGACGAGAGCCCGGCCTGCTTCAAATGCCACTTCGCCTTGTCCGGATCGTATTTGCGATGCGGCAAGGACTTATTGAAAAACGGGTCGTTGCTCGCGATCGGCTGGTCATTGCCGACTTCCGCAAACCCCGAGAAGACGCTGGCAACCAGCCTTTCGCGGTCAATTGCGTATTTAATTGCCTCCCGAACATTGTTGTCCGAATAGGGCTTGTTGCTGATGTCCATGGCGCTACCGACGTAGGTGCCGCCCACCGTCTCCACGATTTTTAGTTGCTGGTTTCGCTTTACCAACTGAACGATCTTCGGCTCGACCCGATCAACCGCGTCGACAGCGCCTGTCGTTAGGGCATTAGCCCGAGCTGTAGCGTCATTGATATAAGTGAATTCCACGCCATCGAACCAGGCGCGATCGGCTTTCCAGTAGTTCGGATTGCGATGGGCACTAAGCGTTACACCCGGCTGGAATTTATCGAGGATATAGGGTCCCGTCCCAATAAAGGTGATCCAGTCTTTGAAGCTCTCGGGTACGATCTGAAGGTGGAAATCGCCAAGGATAACAGGGACGTCAACGTCACCGGTTTTGTGTTCAATGACAACGACGTTGTCCCCGTCGGCGCGAATGTCCGCAAAATCCTCAAGCAGGCCCTTTGCCGCCGACTTGGAGTCAGCTGCTGTATGCCTTTTCAGGGAGTAAACCACATCGGCTGAAGTCAGCTTCTTGCCGTTCGTGAATTCCACGCCCTTGCGCAGCTTGAACCTCCAGGTCTTGGCGTCTTTGCTGGCCTCCCAGCTCTCAGCTAACTCCGGAACTGGGCTCTTGTCCGGCGCGAGCTCTACTAGATTGTTTCCAAAAAGCCACCCACAGGCATAGTGGGGATCGGAAAAGTAGGACATGGGATCAAGGCTGTCGACCGTTGCGCCTTGGGAGTAGCCTATGCGTAAAGTTCCCCCTCGCCTGGGTGTCGAGGCCAAAGCCGGGCCGCCGCGCAAGCTGGCGCCTGCAATCGCCGCGGCGCCGGCGACGAGCAAGGTTCGCCGGGTTGGACGCCATGACAGGTGACCATTCATGGAAATTCTCCCATTTTACCCCACTCAGTTTCACCGCTGTTATGGGGCGAAGAACAGCAGCGCTTTGACGAGCATGCCACGGAGGTCCTTCCCGACTTATTTGTTTTGTCCGACCGTCCGTCGGTTGACGAAGGTACGATTGTTTTATTAGGCTGTCCATACAAAAACATTTGTGCCATTACTGTTCGCGGAGGGACCGTTGGGAAACATTTCAAAGCTGATCATCAAGCGCCTCGCCCTGGGGATTTTTGTCCTATGGGTGGTGTCGTTTTTTATCTTCCTCGGGGTGTCCCTGCTTCCCGGAGATGTGGCGACCGAAATACTGGGCCAGTCCGCCCTCCCTGAAACGGTCGCCGCCTTTCGACACGAGCTGGGGCTCGATCTGCCCCTTCACATCAGATATGTGCACTGGCTCGGCGGATTGCTCACCGGGGATCTCGGACACTCCCTGGCAAACGGGCGTGCCGTCTCACAGTTGATAGGTGAGCGACTGGGCAATACCTTGTTCCTAGCCGGCGTTGCGGCCTGCTTCTCTGTGCCGGTGTCGTTGCTCTTGGGGTTGCTCACTGCGCTTTATCGCGGGTCGGTCTTCGACCGCTTGACGAACGCAATTACACTCACCTGGATCTCATTTCCCGAGTTCTTCGTCGCCTACATCCTGATCATGTTCTTCTCCGTCCAGGCAGGCTGGTTTCCCAGCCTGTCGACGATGAGAGACAGCGACAGTTTTACGCATTCCCTCTACTTGGTGACGTTACCGGCATTGACGCTCACTCTGGTCGTCACCGCCCATATGATGCGCATGACACGGGCGGCAATTATTAGCGTTCTGGGCAGCCCGTTTATAGAGATGGCAAAGCTGAAGGGCATTGGCCAGCGGCGGGTCGTCGTGTGGCATGCGCTGCCCAATGCCCTGGCGCCGATTATCAACGTCGTCGTGATCGATCTGGCCTACCTCATTGTAGGCGTTGTCGTGGTCGAAGTTGTCTTCGTCTATCCGGGGCTCGGGCAGCTGATGATCGACTCCGTTCAGCGCCGCGATGTTACGGTCGTTCAAGCCTGCAGCCTAATATTTGCAGCCACTTACGTTTTGCTGAACATGTTCGCCGACGTGTTGGCGATTGCAACCAATCCGAGGCTTATGTACCCCAAATGAGTACTCCCGCTGATCTTTCCCCGCTGCCGAACATAGCCGCGGCCGGCCGGCCTCATCACCAGGATCCCGGCCGCTTTAGGGCTTTGCTCGAAGGCCTTCGTGTGGCGCCTCTAAGCGCATGGTTCGGTCTTGTCATCGTGGTCATCTACGTCGTGGTTGCGCTATTTGCGTCCGTGATTGCCCCATACGGGGAAGGCCAGGTGGTTGGATCACAGTTTGATCCGTGGACTGCCCAGCATCTATTGGGTACCGACAATCTTGGTCGGGACACGCTGTCGCGATTAGTATACGGTGCACGAAACACCGTCGGCATCGCGTTTTTGACGACATCGCTTGCCTTTCTTATTGGTGGCAGCGCCGGGCTTGTCGCGGCTGTCGTCGGCGGTTGGGTCGACCAAGCCCTGGCGCGACTGGTAGACATCCTGATGGCAGTCCCGCAGCTGATTTTCGCCTTGCTGCTGCTTACGATTTTCGGTGCGTCGGTCACTTCGTTGATTTCGATTATTGCCGTGCTCGACGCGACGCGCGTCTTTCGCCTGGCGCGCGCGGCTGGAATGAACATCGCGGTGATGGATTATGTGGAGGTAGCGCGCCTGCGGGGGGAGGGGCTGATCTGGATACTCTCTCGTGAGGTGTTGCCGAACATTTTGCCTCCGCTCGTGGCGGAGTTCGGTTTGCGTTTTTGCTTCGTTTTTCTCCTGATCAGCTCCCTTTCGTTTTTGGGCATCGGCCTGCAGCCACCCACAGCAGACTGGGGCTCCATGGTGAGGGACAACGCAATTCTTATCACCTACGGTGATATCACCCCACTGTTGCCCGCCGCCGCCATTGCCCTTCTGACGGTCGGAGTAAATTTTCTAGTGGATTGGTTTCTGCACGAATCGAGCGGTTTAGATGACGAAACTTGATAGCGTCCGCAGCACCAAAGGCGACGTCATACTGGATGTGAAAGGCCTTCGAGTCCGAGGCAAAAGCAAAGCCGGTTGGGCCGAGATCGTCAAAGGGATTGATCTCACGCTGCGACGCGGTGAGATCCTTGGTCTTATCGGCGAATCCGGCGCCGGCAAGTCGACGATAGGGCTTGCAGCGCTCGGGTATGTTAAACCTGGTTGCCGGATCACGGATGGGACCATTCTGTTCGCCGGCGAAGATTTAAGCGAGCTTTCCGAGGCAGAATTGCGCCGGCTGCGAGGCGTGAGGATCGCCTACGTCGCTCAGTCGGCGGCAGCTGCCTTCAATCCAGCGCACAGACTTGTCGATCAATATACCGAAGTTGCCGTCGTTCACGGTGTTCGCGATGCTTCGTCCGCGCGCGCTGAGGCGGTCGAACTTTATCGAAAGCTGCATCTGCCCAATCCGGAGTCCTTCGGCGAGCGCTTCCCGCACCAGGTCTCCGGCGGCCAGTTGCAACGGGCGATGGTGGCGATGGCGTTGGCTTGCAAGCCGGATATCATCGTCTTCGACGAGCCCACGACCGCCCTTGATGTGACCACTCAAATCGAGGTGCTGGCAGCGATCAAGGATGTTGTCCGCGATTTCCACACCGCGGCTATCTATATCACCCATGATCTGGCGGTTGTCGCCCAGCTCGCCGATCGCATCATGGTGCTCCGGCACGGCGAACTGGTCGAAGAAGGCAACACCCGGCAGATCTTAGAGCGGCCTTCGGCCGGCTATACGCGCCAGCTCCTGAGGCGTGATGCTCCAAAAAGCGAAACAACGACCGCAAGTCGAAAGATCCTAACCGTCTCCTCCGTGGATGCCGCCTACGGCTCGATCAAGGTACTCCATGACGTCAGCCTCTCCGTAGGGGAGGGCGCTACGGTAGCAGTGGTGGGTGAGTCAGGCTCGGGGAAATCAACACTCGCGCGCGTCGTTACCGGCCTGCTGCCGTGCAGCAAAGGTACCCTTTTATTCGAAGGCAGAGCGATTGATTCCTCGCTCAAACGCCGCAGCCTGGACTTGCGCCGACGCATTCAGCTTGTTCATCAAATGCCCGACACATCGTTGAATCCGCGCCACCGCGTGCGGGAGGTACTTGGACGGCCCCTGACCTTCTACCACGGGCTCACGGGGCGCGTTCGGACAGGAGGCATCATTGAGCTGCTTGAGCAGATCGAGCTGGATCCCAATTTTCTGGATCGCTTTCCCGAAGAGCTCTCAGGTGGCCAGAAACAGCGCTTGTGCATCGCGCGGGCCTTAGCCGCGAAGCCCGATCTGATCATTTGTGACGAGGTAACATCGGCCCTCGATCAATCGGTGGCGCAGGGCATCCTTAGGCTGCTGATGGACCTGCAAAAGAATCTCGGAGTTTCATATCTGTTCATCACGCATGACTTGCAGACCGTTAGAGCTATCGCAGACGAAGTCGTTGTGATGAATCAAGGGCGCATCGTTGAGCAAGGCCCGAAGGATGAGTTCTTCGCCCCTCCACATCATCCTTACACGCAGCTCCTGCTAACCTCGGTTCCACAGATGGACCCGGAATGGTTGGACTCGATCCGAGAGACCCGTGCAGCGCTCGCCAGAGCGGTCAGCCTAGCCTAACAGGCTTCAGGCGGCGGCTTAAGTTACAGGGGCCGATAGCCCCCGTTGGAGACTCGCGCCTAGTGCGTGGTGACCACGATGTTCCCGACGTGCTGTTTATTCATAAACGCCTGCTGTGCTTGGGGGAGCTCTCGCAGAGGGTACTGCGCTGCCAGAAGTGGCTTCAGCAGTCCCTGCTCGATGAGGACTACAAGTCGCCTAGCAGTGCCAGGTGGCACAATGGTTGCGCCAGTGAGCTGCAGATCCTTGTAGATGAGCTGTCGCAAATCGAACTCGACGGTAGGCCCTGAAATGGCGCCGGAGCTGGAATACCGTCCCCCCTGGCGTAAAGCCTCAATGAGATGACTGAAAATCTTGCCTCCGACGACGTCAATCGCGACATCGACCTGGCCGCCTACCGCTGACCGGATTGCGTCTGACAGGGCAGGTGTGTTTCGATCGAGGACCGCATATGCGCCCAGTTCTCTAAGGCTGGACACCTTCGACGGGCTCGCTATAGCAACGATACGCGCTCCGCGCAGCCGACACAGTTGCACCGCGGCCGACCCGACACCCCCCGAAGCTCCCGCGATCACCACTGTCTCACCGGGACGAAGGTCCGTTCGCGCCACAAGGTTCTCGGCCGTCGTGTACGCGCAGGGGAAGGTTGCAAGCTCGGCATCGGAAAGGTCGGTGTCGATAGGCAGCGCATTGCCGGAGCGTATGACCGTATATTCGGCAAAGCCGCCGTCGCACTCCGATCCGAAATAGATCGCATTGGCAAGGTCCATCCAATCACCGGTGCCAAGCAACCAGGGATCCACTATAACCCGCTCACCAATTCGTGCGGCATCCACCCCCTCACCGACACCGACGATGGTACCAGCGACATCAGCGCCCTGGATCAAAGGGAACCGAACCGGCGCACCCCCCCAGCTTCCTTCCGCCGATCGAGCGTTGGCAAAGCCATCGCTGCCGGTCGATGGGGTAATTCCATCTGTCACCGATTTGGAATACCAGGCCGTGCGAGTGTTGATGTCCGTATTGTTCAAACCACAGGCACCGACTCTGATCAGAACCTGCCCATCGGCCGGCACCGGAACGGGCCAATCTTCACGATAGTCGAGTTTATCCAGGCCGCCGTGGCCAGTAAGTACAACGGCACGCATTACGGATTGTGAGCTCATGCGGATTTCCCGAATTAATGGAACGTCGACACTGGTGTCCCAAGCCGGTCGGCGTCGGGGCTCACTCCCAAGCCAGGCGCCGAGGGGGGCGTGGCATAGCCTTTGACGTTCCGCGCCCCTTGACCTGGAACAGGATCGACGGCCAGGTGGTGATGACAAAGCCAGCTCGCGAGCCTGTTTTCGCGCGGGGTGGAGGACGCAAGGTGTATGGCTGCCGTGTCGGCTAGAGCAGATCCCCCAAGATCCTCCAAATGCATCTGCCAGCCGACAGACACGCCGAAGTCGCGAATTTGCCTTGCCTTGGTCAGCCCGCCAACCCGATTGGGCTTCACCTTGACGCCCTCGCACCCACCGACCTTCCACGCATCAAGATGATCCTGGAAGGTATGCAGACACTCATCGAGCATAATAGGCTGTTTCACCCGGCTTGCCACTTGGGCGCATTGCGCAAGGGTTTCGCAAGGCTGCTCGACCCATCCACGCAAGGCGACATTATTCAACACTTGAACCGCGACGGCAGGAACCCAGGCGCGGTTCACGTCATAGGTGACAGTTTCGTCGGGGCGCAAAGCCGCTTCGATTGCCTCGATTCTCGAGATGTCAACGACAGGATCACTGCCACCAACCTTCGCCGAATGCGTCCGATATCCATGCTCGTAGGCCTGACGGATAAGCGCGATCATCTCGTCGTTCGATCCGGTGGAAATAGACGAGTTGACGGCAACCGGGTCGGCTTTGTCGCCTCCAAGCAACCGCCAAAGAGGCATTCCAGAAACGCGCCCCAGTATGTCCCAGCACGCCATGTCGAGTGCCGATTTGACGTAGAGGTGGCCAGGCAAGGCAACGTCCATCGTTCGATTAATGGCGTCGAGAGCGCAAGGATCCTGCCCCAATAGAGAGGGCGCCAGCGTTCCAATTCCAGCGCGAATACCAGGCCCATGGGCGGGTAGGTAGGTATTGCCCCAGGGGCATCCTTCACCCCACCCTGAGATGCCCTCATCGGTGTCGATCCGGACGAACGTGCTGTCGAGCTTGTCAAAGCGAAGTCGTCCTCCCGATAGCCAATATGGTTTCGAGAGAGGCAGGTCTACCTGCCAAACAGTTATACCGGTGATCTTCATAGCAACCCTTGCTCCTGCAGCACTTTGCGGGCAACGCGAAAGCACTCGAGCGCTTGGGGAACGCCGCAATAGATGCCGACAACGTGGACAACAGCGCGGATTTCGTCCGTTGAGACGCCATTGATAATGGCGCCGCGGCAATGGGTTTCCCATTCATGCATTTTGCCCAAAGCGCCGATCATGGCGAGGTTCATCAGCGAACGCGTTTTCGCGTCGATCGTCTCATCTCCCCAACCAAAACCCCAACACCATGCTGTCATCGCCTCTTGAAAGGGCCGGGTGAAATCATCGGCCGCAGCGAGATTGGCTTCGACGTACTTCGCTCCTAACGTCGCCTTGCGCTTGGCAAGGCCGACGTCAAACAAATCCTGTTGCAACGGAGTTCTCCTTCAGCGAATGGCAATCGCGATGTTTTTGGTTTGCAGGTAGTTCCAAAGCGCCTCTCGGCCCTTTTCGCGGCCGTAGCCCGATTTGCCGTAGCCGCCAAAGGGTGTCTCGACGCCGCCGGCGTACCACTCATTGACGAACACCTGTCCGGCTCTCAAGCGCCGGGCGGTCTTCATCGCGCGATCGACATCTGCCGTGAAGATACCGGAGACCAAGCCATAATCGGTGCCGTTCGCCAGGCGCACCGCCTCATCGTCACTGCCGAACTTCAAAACCGAGAGAACTGGCCCAAAGACTTCCTCTCGTGCGATCGTCATATCCGGTGTTACGTTGTCGAAGACAGTCGGCTCCAAGAAAAATCCTGGACGGTTGAGGCGCCTGCCACCGACAACCGCACGCCCTCCCTGCCGCTCGGCTTGCTGGCACATGGATTCAGCTCGATTTCGCTGCGAGTCCGAAATCATGGCACCCATGTTGGGACCGAATTCTGGCCTATCCACGCCAGGACCTGCTGAAATGGAGCGCGCCATGTCCGCAACCCGCTCAACAACTTCGTCGTGCACGTCCTCATGCACGATCAGCCGAGACATAGCCGAACACACCTGGCCCGCGTTGAAGAAAATCCCCCAACGAACATTCGACACGAGGTGGTCCAGGTTCGCGTCCGGCCAAGCGATCGCGGCGGACTTACCGCCCAATTCAAGCACACATGGAACGACATTTTTTGCAGCGGCCGATGCGATACTGACCCCTGTCGGAACCGAGCCGGTGAAGACGATCTGATTTACGTCGGGGTGGCTGACGAGGGTCCCGCCCGCCTCGCGGCCCAAGCCGCAGAGAATGTTCACCGCCCCCCGCGGCAGCCCCGCGTACTCGGCGGCGCTTGCGATGAACGAATTGGTCAGAGGGTCGAGTTCAGGCGTCTTTACGACGCACGCGTTGCCTGCTGTCAGAGCCGCCGACAACGAGCGTGCGGTCATCTCAAGTGGATAGTTCCAGGGGACGACATGCGCGGATACGCCGAACGGTTCATAGACCGTGAAATCGTAGTAGCCGTCTCCGAGAGGTATGGAACGACCTTCGATCGTTTCGCACTGATTGCCGTAGTACTCGAAATATCGAGCCGCCCCTTCGACCTCGATGCGGGCCTCCCAAAGCGGTTTGCCCGCTTCGCGGCATAGGACATAGGCAATCTCATCGATATGATCGAGCAGATAGGTACCCATCGCTCGCACCATTCGCCCCCGCTTGACGGGGCGCATTTCTGTCAACGCGCCGGACTCATGACAGGCCTTGGCGGCCTTCACGGCGCGATCAACGTCCTGCGCGCTCGCCAGGGCCTGCTGCGCAAGCGCATCTCCAGTTGCAGGATCATCCACGGTGAGATTGCCCGCACCGCCGTCGACCCACTCGCCATCTATATAGTTCTGCCAATAGGCCTTGATCTCAGACATCGACACCTTCACGCATCCACTGCTGCAACATTCGTACCGAGTGCTCGGAGTTCACACCGCAGTTCGGATCGATAACGAGCGGACCCGGCCTGTATCCGCGACTGTGCAAGCCACGCTGGACGGCCTCGACGATATGGATATCCTCTTCGACGGTTGTTGCCCTGTCTTGGATCGCCAATTTTCGGATGATGTCGGAATCGGCTCCGTCGATCGTATACCAACCACGCCAGACGACGACTTCGTCGACATTCTTGATACGCCAGTTGTAGGTGTTGAGAATATTGCCGGGATAAACCTGAAAGGAAAATGTCGGCCAAAGAAACCAGGACGAATATTCTCCAGCGCGCGCATTGGCGTTGAGGTCAATGGGATAACTCATTCGGTCGAGATTCTGGCATTCGGTAGTATGACGCAGACAATAGCCCTGAGGCTGGATGTCATATGTTTCGGGCTTTATAACCCCGGTAGCAAAGGTCTTGTGGTTCAGAGCACAGTGGTAGCATTCGGAGTAGTTCTCGATCGATACCTTCCAGTTGCAGCTTTCAGGAATCTCAACCCATTCCAGAGGCTTCAGCTGGTCGATGTGAGGGACAAATTCCGTCAGCTCCTGCCGAACCTTTGGGAACCATTCGTCCATCGGTTTGGCGTCCGGGTCGAGATTGACAAAAACAAATCCGCAAAACAGTTCGACTTTCACGCTCGTCAGACAGATGTCGTTGCGATCGAACCCCGGGACGGCGTTGACGTTGGGACCGCCTCGCAGCTTGCCCGTGAGTTCATAGGTCCAAGCGTGGTAGGGGCATACCAGCAGCCGAGCGTTCCCGCTTCCCCTTACCAATTCGTGCGCGCGATGCTGGCATACATTGTAAAAAGCGCGGACCTGGCTATCTCTGTCGCGAATGCAAAACAGGCTCTGCCCTGCGAGCTCAAAGGTGAAGTAGTCGCCAGGTTTCTCCACCAAAGAGGAGTGGCCTGCGAATTGCCACGTCCGGCTCAGGAGTCCGTCTTCTTCCTTGGCGAAGATGGTAGGATCGGTATAGTAGCGCGCTTCCAGCGATCGCAGGGGTTTCGGCGGCTCGGACGAAACGTTCATCGTGGTTCCTCTTTCCAATAGACACCAAGCTCGTAGCGGCGCTTATGAAACCGCTCGATATTATTGACTGCATCGGCCGCCGCTTCAGCCACCACGAAAGCAACGATCGTTTCAAAAAGCGCCGTCAAGGCAACGGTCGACGGGAAAAACTGTGGTGTGTCGGTCGGGAGGACGAAACGTTGGTCGGCGCGGGCCAGGATAGGGGACGCGGGACTGTCGGAGATGCCAACGACCTTGATGCCATAGGCGCGAGACAACTCTACGGCCTCGACAACCTCGCGCCGGTACGGCTTGAACGTCATCGCTATCAAGAGATCGCCCTTCTCGGCGCGGACCAACCCGTCCACAGGAAGGGATCCCTCGCGTGGAATCGCAACGACGCTGTCCACTGCCATGCTTGCCAGATAGGCGAAATTTCGCGCAACCGAACTCGCAAAACCCAAGCCCAAGACGTAGGTGGTGCGCGCTTTTACAATGGAATCCGCCAGTTTCTTGATCTCGGATGCGCTTGTTCCCGAAAACAGACCTTCGATATTTTCGATCGACGTCGATGCCATCTGGCTATAGAGGCTGGCTAGTTTCCCGCCTTTGGATAGCGACTGCAGCCAGCGGGCCCGGTCGGGAAAATCCTCACGTCCGCGCATCACTTGCTCGCGAAAGGGTTTTCGAAAATCCTCGTAGCCCTCAAAACCAAGCGCGCGCGCCATTCGCACCAGCGTGTTGGGCTTTACGTCTGCGCCTTGCGCCATGCTTCTGATCGACGTGATGCTGATCATGTTCGAATTCTCGAGCACGTGGGCAGCTGCCTTTTGCAACTCGGGAGTGAATGTAGATAGGCGGCTCGTCAGATCGTCGAGAACCGTTGTGGCTGTTTTTCCGTTTGGTACAGTCATGTGTTTCATCCTTGACAATCGTACACTTGTTCGGTAGCCCTGTCTACAGGCAGTTTTCTTGGAGAGACGACAATGACCATATCTCACGCGCGGGTAGTAATCATAGGCGGGGGCATCATGGGATGCGGCCTCGTCTATCACCTCGCGCATGAAGGCTGGACCGACATCGTTTTGTTGGAGAAGGCCGAGTTAACGTCGGGATCGACGTGGCATGCCGCTGGGCAGATCACGCATTCGACGTCGAGTTTTTCGCTCGGAAAATGCGTCGGCTACAATATCGATCTCTATTCCAAGGTGCTCGAAAAGGAGACCGGACAATCCGTAACCTGGCACGGCTGTGGCTCTTTGCGGCTGGCTTACACGGATGATGAACTCGACTGGCTCCGTCAGACCCTGAGCGTCGGAAAGGCGCTGGGCTTCACCATGGAATTGGTAGATTTGGAGCGCATCAGAGAGCTTCATCCCTTTTATAATCTCGAAGGGGTACAGGCGGCACTGTACACGCCGGATGACGGCCATGTTGACCCTTCCGGCGCCACCTTCGCACTTGCGCAGGGTGCACGTCAGCTCGGGGCCAAGATCGTACGGCAATGTCGGGTCATGCACGTAAAGCCAGAGCCCAATGGCGAATGGCGCGTCTTTACGGAACAGGGCGAGATCGTTTGCGAGCATGTCGTTAACGCGGGCGGCACTTACGCGCGCCAGGTTGGAAAATGGGTTGGGCTCGATGTCCCCACCACCTCCATGACCCACCATTACCTGATAACGGACACTGTTCCGGAATTCATGATGCTAGAAAAGGAGCTTCCCGTCGTTCGGGATGATCGTTTGGTATCCGGCTACGTCCGGATGGAGCAGAAGTCCGGTTTGATCGGCATCTACGAGAAGGCGAATCCCAATGCCGTTTGGATCGAAGGTTGTCCGTGGGAAGCCGAGCATGAGTTGTTCGAGCCCAATTACGATCGCATTATGCCCTGGCTCGAAAATGCGATGGGTCGGATGCCCGTGCTTTCTCAGCTCGGCATCAAGCGGGCTGTGCATGGCGCCATTTCACACCCCCCGGACGGGAACCCACTCATCGGCCCAGCGCCCGGGCTTAAGAACTTTTGGCTCAATTGCGGCTGTCAGATTGGTATCGGTTGGGGGCCTGGGCTGACGCGCGAACTGGCCCGTTGGATGGTTCACGGCGCCGCCGACATCAACATGCGCGACTACGACCCCCGGCGTTTTGGCAAGTTTGCCGATCAAGACTATCAGGTCATCAAGGCAAAAGAAGATTACCTTCTGCGCCATGAAATACCCTTCCCGCACCTCAACCGTCATGATGGGCGGCCGGTCAAGCCAAGCGCACTTTACGACCGCCTGCAGAAGCGCGGCGCTGTGTTCGAAGAGGTCTATGGTTGGGAACGCCCCCGCTGGTTCGCGAAGGACGGTCTTGAGCAGAAGGACTATTACTCGTTTCGGCGACCCGCCTGGTTTCCGCTCGTTCAGAAGGAAATCAGCGCGGTGCGCGAGTGTGCCGGCCTGATGGATATCTCGGCCTTCTCGAAGGTTCAGGTGTCGGGCCCGGATGCTGCCGGGTTCGTTGATCGACTGATACCGAACCGCCTCCCATCGAAAACCGGCCGAATTGCTCTTACGCATTTGCTCAACGATAGAGGGCGCATCGAGCTGGAAACGACCATCGTTCGCTTGGCGGATGACAGCTTCTACTTCACCTGCGCTGCCTTCTTCGAACAGCGACTCCTGGACCACCTGACGTTTGCGCGTACGGCGAACGAGTCCGTGACCATCACTAATCTCTCGGACAGGTGGGGCGCGCTTGCGCTTAACGGGCCACGGTCACGCGACATTCTGGGACCGAATACCGAGGCTGCTCTTACAAACGCGGCTTTTCCCTGGCTGACGGCTCAAGAAATCGAAGTCGCCGGGCAGAAGGTTTGGGCGTTTCGCATGTCCTATGCGGGCGAGCTGGGCTGGGAATTCCATACCTCTAGAGAAAGCCTGCCGGCTATCTACGACGCCCTGCATGCCACCGGCAGCGCCTTCGGCTTAGTCGACTACGGCTCATTCGCAATGAACGTCATGCGCTTGGAAAAGATGTTCAAGGGAGCAGGGGAATTGACCAATGAAGTGACGCTTCCAGAGGCCGACGTCATGCGTTTCGTTAAGTTGGACAAGCCTCAATTTGCTGGAAGGCAGGCTACGTTGGAAGCAATGGAGAGAGGACCGAGTTGGATTTGCGCTTATCTTGCGATCGAAGCCGACGGCGTGTCCGACGGAAATGGCGGCGAAGCTGTCTTGCTGGGTGATCGGCAGGTCGGGTCCGTCAGCTCCATTGCCTATTCCCCGACTGCCGGGAAAATCCTGGCGTTCGCCTATGTCGCTCCCGAAGCTGCGCAGGTCGGAACGAATTTGCAGGTCATGGTGCTCGGCGAGCCTCGAGCGGCGACAGTTCTCGGCGACGCCGTCTTCGATCCCAACAATGAACATCCACGGGTTGATGCTGAAAGCTCAAGCCCGACCAAGAAGGTTGCGGCACATGCTTGACACCGTCGTGAATGCTGGCGCCAAACAAAGCGATTGGGTGAGCCGGGCGAAGGCGGTCTTACCCGGCGGTGGATTTGGAAATTTTGATCCTTCCATCGTCATACGAGAAGGCCATAGCGCTCATGTCTGGGACGAGAATGGCAAGGAGTATATCGACTTTTTGATAGGCTCGGGACCTATGATCCTAGGTCATGACAATGCCGAGGTCATTGAGGCCATTCGCGAGCAAACGACACGGGGTCTCACCTTTTTCGCCAGTAACAGGCATGCGATCGAACTTGCGGAAGTCATCTGCGAGGCGGTGCCGTGTGCAGAACAGCTTCGATATGTTTCGACAGGCGGCGAGGCGGATATGTACGCTATGCGTCTCGCACGAGCGCATACTGGTCGCGATAAAATACTGAAGTTTGAGGGCGGCTATCACGGGATGTCGTCTGAAGCGCTGATCAGTGTTTTTCCGGACCGAATTGAGAATTATCCCAACGGCGTTCCAGACTCGGCCGGGATTCCCGAGCAAGTCCGTGACGGCGTCTTCGTCGCGCCATTCAATGACGTAGAATTCGTGCGTCAATTCCTGGCTGAGCATGGCTCGAAGATCGCCGGAATCATCGTAGAGCCGCTCCAGCGCTTGATCCCACCGGCGCCAGGTTTTCTGGAGACATTGCGCGAGGAATCGTCGAAGCGAGGCATTGTTCTAATCTTCGACGAAGTTGTCACCGGATTCCGCCTGGCCTACGGCGGCGCTCAGGAGCGATACGGCGTGGTGCCCGATTTATGCACCTTGGGCAAGATCATCGGAGGCGGCCTTCCGCTTGCATCGGTTGCGGGGAAGACGGAGATCATGGCCCACTTCGACAAAGCAGCTGTTGGGAAGGACGGGTTCACCCTTCAGATCGGGACGCTAAGCGGTAATCCTCTTGCCGCTGTGGCCGGACTCAAAACCTTGGAGATCCTGCGTCGACCCAGTAACTACGACCGACTTCGCGGATATGGCGTAACGGTCATGGGAATGCTTAGCAACGCGCTCGACCAAACCGGTATCGCGTACCAGATCGTCGGCGATCCAGTGCTGTTTGACGTGGTCTTCACCGAGCAAACCGTGAAATCTTATCAAGACGTCGCAAAAGGCAATTCCGCGGCGGCCGGTACATTTAATACCGCCCTGCGTGAGAAGGGGATCCTCAAGTCTCCGGGTAAGATCTACCCATCCCTTGCCCTGACCGACAGTGATCTGGCCTGGACGAAAGAAGCAATCGATCACGCTGCGACTAGACTAGTGGCAGCATAGAGCAAAAGCACCCCCTGAGGAACATATGCAGGACAATGTTGTCATTGTCGGCACGGGGCAGGCTGCGCTCTCGTGTGCCGTAAAGTTACGCGACTCCGGCTACGACGGCGCCGTTACCATGCTTGGTGATGAGCCATGGCTGCCTTACCAAAGGCCTCCGCTGTCCAAGGCCTACCTGAAGGGCGAGACAACAGCGGAGCGATTGGAATTTCGTCCTCAGGAGTTCTACGCTAAGGCCGGAATTATGGTCGAGCGAGGAAGTTCCGTTAGCACCGTCGATCGCAACACCCGAACTGTTAGGACATTTGACGGCAGAAGTTATTCTTATAGCAAGCTCGTTTTAGCCACAGGATCACGGGCGCGGGCCCTTCCAGAAGAGACGACGCACGGCCTGGACGGGATCCTGACCCTGAGGAGCATCGCGGATGCCGATCGCCTTCGGAGCGCGTTAGCAAGCGCAAAGCGCATCGTCGTCGTTGGCGGCGGTTACGTGGGGCTGGAAGTTGCTTCGGTTGCTGTTCGAATGGGCAATGCGGTCACCATTGTCGAAATGGCTGACCGGGTCCTCAAGCGCGTCGCAGGCGCTCCAACAGCTCAAGCGATCGAAGAACTTCATGTGCGCCACGGTGCGACCATCCTAACCAATGAGCAGCTGAAAGGATTTTCCGGCGACAGCGGCAAAGTCTCGAGCGTATCTTTGCAAAGCGGGAGGATGCTCCCTGCCGATTTGGTGCTGGTTGCGATTGGTGGCATGGCGAATGTTGAGCTCGCCGCGCAAGCCGGCCTGATAGTCGAAAATGGCATCGTTGTTGGCAAATTCGGTCAGACCTCCGACCCCAACATCTATGCGGCTGGTGATTGTGCCGCTTTTCCTTTTGGCAGCCGGTCAATCCGCCTGGAATCGGTACAAAACGCCATCGAGCAGGGCAGTGTCGTCGCTAATGCCATTTTGGGAAGACCGGTGGCATACGAGCCCGTCCCATGGTTTTGGAGCGACCAATACGACACCAAGTTGCAAACAGCTGGTCTGGCGCTTGATTACGATGACATCCTCGCAGTGTCGGCGGAACCGGGCTGTTCAGCGTTTTGGTACTTTCGCGATGGCTTGGCCGTGGCCGTTGACACGATGAATGATGCAAGAACGCACATGGTAGCGCGCCGGCTCTTCGGAGCTCGTGTCGAGCTTCCGCGGGAACTGCTCCTAAAACCCGACTTCAACCTCATGCAGTACGCACGCACAGCCGCCGCGCCGTCTGGGTGAATAAAGGAAAATCCGATGAAAGTGCTTGTGCCCGTGAAGCGGGTTGCGGATGCGAACGTCAAGGTTCGTGTGAAGGCTGATGGTTCGGCGGTGGAACTCGCCAACGTCAAGATGGCGATGAACCCGTTCGACGAAATCGCGGTGGAAGAGGCGATCCGGCTGAAGGAAGCCGGCAAGGCCGAAGAGATCATCGTCGTATCGATCGGCCCGCAGCAGGCGCAGGAAACCCTGCGCACCGCGCTCGCCATGGGCGCCGACCGCGCCATCCTGGTCAAGACCGACGAGCGGACCGAGCCGCTCGGCGTCGCCAAGGTGCTGAAGGGCGTCGTCGACGCCGAACAGCCCGGCCTCGTCATCCTCGGCAAACAGGCGATCGACGACGACAGCAACCAGACCGGCCAGATGCTGGCCGCCCTGCTCGGCTGGGCACAGGGCACTTTCGCCTCCAAGGTCGTGATCGACGGCGACAAGGCCAAGGTGACGCGCGAAGTCGACGGCGGCCTGCAGACGGTGGAGCTGAAGATGCCGGCGATCATCACCGCCGACCTCCGCCTCAACCAGCCGCGCTATGCTTCGCTGCCCAACATCATGAAGGCCAAGAAGAAGCAGCTCGACGAGAAAACCCCGGCCGACTACGGCGCCGACGTCAAGCCGCGGCTGAAGGTCATCAAGACCGAGGAGCCGAGCGGCCGCAAGGAGGGCGTCAAGGTCAAGAGCGTCGCCGAACTGGTCGACAAGCTCAAGAACGAAGCCGGCGTCTTGTAAGCGATCGGGAAAGGAACAGATAAAATGGCAATTCTCCTCATCGCCGAACACGACAACGCAACGCTTTCCGACCAGACCGCCAAGGCGCTGTCGGCAGCCCTGCAGATCGGCTCGGACGTTCATGTGCTGGTGGCCGGCAAAGGCGCCAAGGCTGCCGCTGACGCAGCCGCGAAACTGAAGGGTGTGAGCAAGGTGCTGCTCGCCGAAGCCGACGAACTCGCCGAGCGCCTGGCTGAGCCGACGGCGGCGCTGGTCGTCTCGCTGGCTGGCGCCTACGACACGGTCATCGCGCCCGCGACGTCGGCCGGCAAGAACATCGCGCCGCGGGTGGCGGCCCTGCTCGATGTCGCGCAGGTCTCCGAGATCATCGAAGTGGTCTCGCCCGACACCTTCAGGCGCCCCATCTATGCCGGCAACGCCATCCAGACCGTGCAGTCGACCGACGCCAAGAAGGTCATCACCGTGCGCACTGCTTCATTTCCCGTCGCCTCCCAAGGCAATGCGGCTGCTGTCGAGATTATCTCGGCGGCAGCCGACCCCGGTGTATCGTCCTTTATCGAGAACAAGCTTTCCGGAACTGATCGTCCGGAACTGACCTCGGCCAGGATCATCATTTCGGGTGGCCGTGCGCTGGGCTCCTCGGAGAAGTTCCAGGAGGTCATCCTGCCGGTTGCCGATAAGTTGGGCGCGGCGGTTGGTGCTTCGCGCGCCGCGGTCGATGCCGGCTATGCGCCCAACGACTGGCAGGTCGGCCAGACCGGCAAGGTCGTCGCTCCCGATCTCTACATCGCGGTCGGCATCTCCGGCGCCATCCAGCACCTTGCCGGCATGAAGGATTCGAAGGTCATCGTTGCCATCAACAAGGACGAGGAGGCGCCGATCTTCCAGGTTGCCGACTACGGGCTGGTCGGCGATCTCTTCCTCATCCTGCCGGAGTTGGAAAAGGCGCTCGCAGGCGGCTGAAGCGGGAAAGGATAGCGGTCGTTCCTCTCGCTAGAGGATAAGACGGCGTCCTCTGGTCAAGCGGTGACAGAATGAACGTAATAAACAACCGACTTGTTGGCGAGCGGAGATTGGGTCGCGGAAACTTAGATTCCACGGCCTTCATGCCTTTGGCTGATGGAGTCACGGAGTTCTCGATAGTCCTTGTTCCGGGATTTTCACAACTGTGTATGTCGTCGTTCATCGATCCATTGCGGTATGCGAACAGATTGTCCGGACGCGAGCGGTTTCGATGGAGGTTGATAAGCGACGACGGCAGCCCTGTTATATGTGCCAGTGGGATCCGAGTGTGCGTGGATGCAAGTCTTAAGGAAGCCAAGCTTCTGAAATCGGAGCGTTTGCCCGATGGCATCGTGGTTTGCGCGGGCGCGGGAATCGAACATTATCCCTCAGCACCACTGTTGTCCCTTTTACGCTTCTGTGCGCGTCGCAATGTGAGGCTTTACGGACTCGGCACCGGCGCATGGGTCTTTGCTGCGGCCGGTCTGTTGTCAGACACGCGCTGTACCATCCACTGGGACACGATGGCAGCCTTCTCGGAGTCATTCGAAGGTCTCAAGCTGACCGACGCCCTATTCGTCGAGCAGAACGGAATCGTCACCTGCGCCGGTGAATTTGCGGCATTTGATCTCGCGATCAGCTCAGTAGAACACCGATGTGGTTCCGATGTGGCGCGATCAGTCTGCCGATTCCTCACAGCCGATCGATGGCGCGAGGGGGAAAGCTGTCAATCTGCTCCCCTTGGGCTTCGCTTTAGCGGCGCGAGCGAAAAGCTGATCCGCATCATCCGCATGATGGAAAATTCTGTAGATGAGCCGTTGACGATTCGCGCTATTTCTCAAGAGCTGGGCCTTTCTTGCCGGCAAATCCAGCGCCTCTTTCTTCACCATCTCAAGGCGACGCCGATGCGATACTATCTTTTGCTCAGAATGGCGCGGGCGCGCCAACTACTCGAATTGACCGATATGTCCGTGCTGCAGGTGGCAATCGCTTGCGGGTTTGTCTCATCATCGCACTTTTCAAAATGTTTTCGTGATCACTTCGGTGAAGCACCAAGCAGTCTGCGACACGGTTAAGTCGATCTGCGGCCATTCTCAACCGAACGGACCTCGCTGTTGCCGAGAAGATGGCCAGCGCCGTGGCTGCAGACCGCTCAAGCAGTTGAGTTCATGAACCCTCAGGTCACAGCTTACGGCGCCCTGCGCGAGGATCATCCAAGATGTTATAAATCGGTTGTTCCGCAGCAACTCATAAAACTTAGGCTAGCATTGGGCAGTCCAGAACCCGCGGCTTCTGCGCAAGGCTTATCGGATTTGCCGGCCGCGGCTTCGCTCATCGCTTGTGCCACACTACTGGCTCTTTGGGCGTTCACCATTCCCTTAGCGTTCTGAATGTCGCGCACCTCTTTGGGTGATTTCGATCCCCAAAGCCGCGATCGCTTTGATCATAGTTTCGATGAATCCTTCGGCGCGTCGCCCATCTTCCACTGGCCGGCTGCGCATACGTGTGAGCTTCGCGACGTTTGCGACATACGTAGCGCTCCATGATCCCGAACGGTGATGCGCCCATGGGCGTGGACAACGAGATAGTTCCACGCCGGGGTACCTGCCGAACTTGAGCGGTGCAAAGTTCGGCAAAACCGAACGACCTATTGCAACTCTCGTGCCCGTCCGGCTCCATCCCGGGTTTCCCAGATTGACTCAAAGTTGCGCAGCATCACTTCCGCCACACTGAAGGTCTGCTTTCCTTGCCGGGAAGTCAGGCAAGCGTCGATGTCGGGATAGATAAAGAAGGGCAGGGAAATTCGGTCAGTCGGACCGGTATGCACGACCTGATGGGGTGTGCTCTTGAATCGGTTATCGCTCAAAGCCTGAAGCATGTCGCCCAGATTGACCACGAGAGTGTCGGGCAAGCTCGGCGCCGGCACCCAGCGCTCCCCGAACCACACCTGCAAGGAGCGCGTGGGAAGTTCCTCCTGCAGCAGCAGCGTGAAGAACCCATTGTCGGTATGCTTTCCGGCCGTGCCGCCACTAGATGGATACCGGATCACGCGTTGCAGGACCGTCGGCGGGCTGAAATGACGTCGGAACCAGCTCTCTTCCAATTCGAGCAGGTCGGCCAGTGCCATTCCAAGCTGTGGCACAACCTCGTTGACCACAGTAGCCTGCAAAGCAAGCAGGTTTCGAGCGAAACCAGGAGCCACCGCGTCATCCGGAAGGCGTGTGCAACCAGCAAATGGACGCCGGTCGCCTTCCTTCTCGATTCCTAGGTCGAACATTTCCTTCGGATCGGGGCCAGCCTCGGGATGTAGCACCTCGCCGTACAACGGACTGTACCCACGGGCGGTAGCAGGGTATACGTCTTGGGTGGCGTGACCGTAACGTTCCTTTGTCGACTGTGGCAACGTGAAGAAACGCCGGGAAGCCTGGATCGCTTCTGCGATCTGTTTCTTTGGGATTCCGTGCTCAAGGTAGAAGAACCCGTACTCCTCGCAGGCCAGGCGTAGGCGCTCGCGCTCTTCGTGTCGGGTTGCATCGGCTGCCAGTTTTGCCAGTGAGATTTGCGGTAGTGTGGTCATAGCTGCTCCTCCGTTGGTGCGTTAGCTTTGTCGGTCACTTTGAAAACCCAATAGTGTGCGTCCTCCTCCGCGATGTATCTGCCGTCGTTTAGACAGTGTGCTGTCACAAGCACGCCCGCATCCTGCAGACGCCGCACCTCATCTTCAAAGGATGTGGCCTCCGCATAGCTCTTGCGGGTGCTTACGATGACGAATCCGTTGGGGCGCGTGACGCGAGCAAGTTCGCGCAGTGCGTCCGGTCGGATGTGACCGAGCGTGAAGACACCGCAGCAGACCGTAATATCGTAGGTCGCACTGGAGTATTCGGGCAGCGGCACGTTAAGGTCGACATCGCCTTGGACATCGCGGTAGACGCCCGTTTGCCGGGCTTGTTCGGCCATCGCCTCGGAGAGGTCGATCCCATCGATCAACCGGAAGCCAAGGCGTTCCAGTTCCACGCCGACGAGGCCCGTTCCGCAGCCAGCGTCCAGGATTGCGATGGCTGCTCGCTCATTGGCCAAATAGGCCGTCTGAACCGTGCCCGCCAATTCCGCCACGATCATCGGCCCGCAGTACCGGTCCTGGCCAACATCCAACTCGTAGGAACTGGCCCATCCGCGATAGAAGTGGGTCAAGCGATCGACGTCGCCGTCGAGGTCATGGGAATCCTTGATGCGTTTTCGCGCAGCTTGCTCCAGTGTCGTCTGCTGATCGCGGGTGTTCATGACAGGTTCCTCCGTACAGGGACAGATGAGATTCGGTATAGTCGTCGGCTTCGCAAGCGCCGCGGCTGGATATACAAGATGTTTGTTGTCGTACTGCCCATTTTGGCTGTCCGACCAAGCGGAAGCGCCTACGCTCCAGGTGATAACCTCGTGTATCAGGGCATCGCTCAGGCCCATTCCGCGCCCAAGATCAAACGCCTCGTCAAGAATCAGCCGATTGATGTGGGTGAGCTCACCGACCAGAGACTTGAGCAACCGTATCTGGATGCCACTGAGCGGGATGTCGTCGAGCGGAAACACATGCTCAAGCTTGGGTTTGATCCGTCCGACGGGATCGGTCAGGAATTCTTGGTCTGGCGGATGCGCGGGGTTGGCACCGTACTTGGATGGCGCGCGATAACCCGGCACTTGCAGTCGAACGCCGAAGACCACCTCCGCCAGTTCGATGACCCTCAGGTGGCTGTCGTATCGGTCGAACTTCCGTCCCGCCAAGCTAAAACGCTTTTCGACCGCCCGTCCGAGCGGCAGTCCCACGCGCAGTTGGTTGGCCAGCTGGACGGTCAAGCCCATATCCTTCACCGTGATCTCCAGGGTGCAGGAGCGGTCGTAGCTGCCATCCAGGAGAAACGGGGCGAATTGCTCGATTGCAACGGAGTTCGCCGAAGAACCGGCAAAATTCCGCCACGCCTGCTGCGCTGGAACCCCGGCCCGCACGCTTCGGCAGAGCGCGTCGCCGCTCGCAACGGCTGCAGTGTAGAAAAGTAGATTCGTCAGTAATTTAACTGATTGGCCTTGACCGATGTCTCCGACATGGAAGGAGACGGCTCCCATGGTTTGCAACACCGCCTCGCAACGCACATAGGCCTCCGATGACCCGCCGACGAAAAAGCTGACATTGGCAAAATCGACCCCCATGTGGGACAGGTTGCTTACGGGCGCTTCTAGCGAATCCACGCCAATTGCTGCCGCCAGACGGGCGATCTCGAGCGTGTTGTGGTAGTCGGTGGTGGACGTGTCGATCCAAATGCTCTCCGGGGGCATTCCGGCCAAAGCGCCCCGCTCGCCCACCATATTGTCGAAGACGTCGCGTGGCAGCGGCAGGCAGGTAATGACAATGCCGCAGTCGCGGGCCGCGTCGCGCGGTGCATTATGCCACCGGGCGCCCTTTTTCAGCACGTCTGTCGCAGCCGCGGGATCGATGTCGTAGACATTCACCGAGTAGCCGGCTTGCAGGAGCTTGGCGGTCATCGGCCGGCCCATCATGCCGGTACCGATGAATCCAATGCGATCGACGTTGCGAGAACGATCGGCGCGGACGCTGCTTACACCGCCTACAGCAGACATTTAACTTCCTTCGAGGCAAACGAACGGTTGCACGACAATTCCGAATAAAATAATTAGCGACGTTCGATAGAGTAGTAAATGATCTTGAGCGTTAAAGCAATCGAGCGCATAATAAGAAATGATATAACACCTTAACGCGACCATCATACTTGGTCATCAGATAGAATTTATGTCACATTTGCGAAGCGGCAAGCAGACATATAGACAATTTCTCTCATTGTTTGAGCGCAATTGCTTGACAAAAATGAGCTTAAACTCGTCGGAATTTCATGCTGATGGTAATCGGCTGGACATTTCCGACACGATCGCAGCCCTATCCGGCGCAGTCACCACACTTTGACAACCGGACGCCTCAAATCCACGATCATAGCGTCTTCACCTGAGCGGATGGGCTTCAGAGCGAAGCCGCGAGAGATCGGCACGCAACCAAGTGCAGCCAACGTGCCTAAAATGGGCGGAACGGGCGCGCGCGGGGTCAAAACTCTGTTCATAGGCACGCATGAGCTGAACCTGACTGATAGCGGCCGCCGTTTGTTTCTCCTCAACTGGCAGAGATCTGTCCAGATGGTTGAAGTGACTTGAGCCGACCGCGGCGGCACCAGAGGTGACGATGATCATCTGCTGCCCGAGTGCGGAAAATCGGACGACATCCTCTATCAGCGTCTCAAGCCAAGGACCGTGCATCTCTCCGTTTTCTGCATCGCCATCAGTGCAGAGCCGATCTTCACCATCAGCCGGCGAGCCGAAGCCAATCGGATCGAGCTTGTTGGTGCTGCCGTTCAATGTTGCTGCACTACTCTAGATGTGAAGACACGCCCTCCAATCCCACCTTTCCTAAGCGTCGCGGCCTAAGCTCGCACGATGCGCCCTTCATTTCAGGTCGGCTGCCCAAGGGGGCGCTTACTTCGTGGTCCAGGTCTTCAACAAGCCTTCTTCGCCTTTCGCTATCAGAACCGGTAAGTGACACCCGCGCCTATTAACCAGGGATCGAGCTCGGCCTTGCCCGTCAGCTTCGCGCCGTCCACCGTGACGTCGAAGTCTGGCTTCAGGAAAAGCTTCTTCACGTCGAAGTTGACGCCCCAGTGCTGATCCACCATGTAGTCGAACCCGACCTGCAGCGCTGTGCCGAACGTGTTCTTAACCTTGAGAGTGTTGGCGCTGCCGGCATCCTGGTTATAGAAAATCGTGTAGTTCACGCCGGCGCCAACATAGGGCTTGAAAGCGCCGAGATCGGCAAAATGATACTGCAATGTGAGCGTAGGCGGCAGCAGCCAAACCTTGCCGATATCGCCAAGCCCTCCGATCGTTCCTTGACCGTTGATGTTTGCATAGGTGGTGCCGAGAATGAGCTCGGCAGCGATGTTGTCCGTGAAGAAATAGGAGATATCGAGTTCCGGCGTCACTGTGTCCGAATATGAAAGACCAGAGCCGGGCACCGCATTGACGTAACCCCAATCCTCAGTGATGACCCCCAACGCACGCAGCCGGATCTGCCAAGGGCTTGGCGCTTCCGTGACCGAGGCTCCTGCCTTCGGGACGCTAGCCGCTTGCGCAAGGTCCGCCGCGACGGCCTGCTGTCCCATCACGATGAGGACAACGGCCGCTGTTACTCCCCGCGCGATGCGGATTTTGTTTCTCGCCATGATATCGTCTCCTTGCTCTTCAGAAATGATGCACTGAACTACGACAAGTCTTGCTCGAGTTGTGGCGGAGCGCTCATGCGCAGTGTGCGTGGGACCGCGCACACTCTATTTGCGCCGTGCTCGCAATCATCGAGCTGTACTCACTTAGAAGTAAGCGGGATAACCAAAGGCCTGCAGCTTCGCGGCCGTCTTTCGCGCCTGGCCCGGGTGGGCGCGTTCGGCCCGCTTCGTGGTGGCGAGCAGGATCGGCGTAGCGGCAATGGTGGTGCCGGCCCACGGTGCGCGCGGATTTCCGGCCGTCTTGCCAGAACTGTAGAGGTACTGACAGCGACGCATGAACACGGGAACCTTGTCGGGACAGTCGGAGATCGCTATCAGGGCGTCGCCTCGCGATCGACTGTGTTCCACCGAAGTGCCCCATCGTTCTAACCGGCTGGCTGGCGGCCCAGGCAAGTGTCCGTTCTCGTTCCAGATCTTCGAGCCAAAGATAGGAATCCTCGTCTGGGGCATTCGACTGGAAAACAATTTCAAGGTTCTCCTTCGGCTCGGGAGAGCTTTGTTTTTTTGCCGCTGCGACCGCATGTTCGGTGAGCTTGATCATGGCATGATTTCTCCTCAGTCCTTGCCGCAACGCGTTTTGCTGACAGCATCGCAGGAGTCGTGCCAAATGAGTAAATCGTTTCATAACAATGTGATCCCCCTGATGGCGCCATGTCTTATGTCCGACATCGTCGAAGATCCGACAAGGAGTGCAGCCATGACCGCCTGATAAGAACTCCTGTGCGAACTCGGTGGGCACTGCGGAATAAGCAGTGAAGCTCACCGCGAGACTGGCCGAGCTTCGGACGCACAGCCTGAGAAATCCGCGGCGGCGATGATCAATAACTGAGTTACAATGGCTCCATCTTGGCCCACCGGCCGGCGCGCAAAAGACTGCTTTGCGGCCCTATCCCTCCGCCTGGGACCGAATGGCGCACGTGCTTTTGGAACCGGCAGAGTGGTCATACGCAATTCTTCCGGGTGTCGGTCCCATATCGCGCACTCATTGATGCGCTTAGGTCTGGGCATGCGCCCATCCGCAAGCGTCCCGTCAAGAGCATCGATCCGACACCAACATAGAGAATTGCTTCCGCATGAGAGAGGCCTCGCGGCGGACATGAGATTGCGTCGCTCTTCATGATCGCGGCCTCCAAGGATGTCGGGATCCAGCCAGTGCAACGGGACGATAGGGCTAACGATCTGGCAGCTGTTGCAACTGCTGAGCTCGATGGACACGGCATATCGTGATCTGTCCGACAGAGACGCAGGGTTCTGCACTGTCCGTTCATAAAGACTGCGCTGGTCCCCATAGGAGAAGTATTCTGATGCAGAGGGTGCCCGATTAGCTATTCGGAGAAAGGCGACACCGAAGTGCAAATCGGGCGCCGCCCTGAAGCGTCCCCCTCAATGTCGGATGTCGGACAGGATCGCAAATCCGCCAACCTGTTGTTTAATAAAGTTTCCTTCTCTGGCACGGCCCATGCATGGGACCCTGCGAACGCATCAGCGAGACGTCGTCCATGATCATGCGCACCGAAAATGCCGTCGCCGTAGTGAACACTGCGCTCTCGCCTGCCATCAAGCCGCCGAAAGGCCTGCGCGTCATGGTCGGGCCGGCGATTGGGCCGGCTTCAAACACCTTAATGGGCCTGCAAAGCGTCTCGCGTGACGGCGACGCGGGCATCGAGACGAACGGAAAGACATACGTCGTTGCCCCACGTCGCCGGCATGACCCCTCGATTTCACCGCGCTGGAATGCTCCGGTCTACATTGGACGACGCGAACGCGCTGGACAAATGCTCGCAAACCCGGTCGGGACCGGTGCTCCGAACGTCCGCGAGGGGGGCCCAGTGGCTGCGGCCGGTATTCGCCGCGAACAAGCCGCCTAGTGGGAAGACTCTATAGGAGGAAGCAGTGGAGTTATCTTGCGTTGGGATCGGTGCTGGCCCGTCCAATTTGAGCCTTGCGTGTCAGCTACACGAGCAAGCTGGGAAAGGGGCGGTGTTCCTGGATCGGCAGGTCGACTTCCGCTGGCATCCAGGCAGTGCATTCGATTCCTCGGAGCTCCAGGTCAGCCACTTCAAGGACCTGGTCACTCTAGTGAATCCGCGATCAGCCTACACTTTCGTAAACTTCCTGCACGAGAACGGGCGTCTGTATCACTTCCTGAACGCACAGTTCGAAGCCGTGCTCAGAGTGGAGTTCGAACAATACCTGAACTGGGTCTTCCACAGGAACCCACTTGTGCGTGGCGGTGAGACAGTGCGCGAAATCCGCTTTGACGGCGAGTTTCGGGTGCGGACGGATAAGGCGGTTCTCGGCGCCAGAGACGTCGTGGTCGGCATTGGCAAGCAGGCGCAAATTCCGCCTCAGTTCCAGGGCTGGACTGGACGCAACCTGTTCCACTCATCTGTTTTACTGCACATCCACCCTGAGGTGCGGAGAAAGCATGTCTGCGTGGTCGGCGGAGGACAATCGGGAGCCGAGGTGATGTTGCACCTTGTCGGCCTGCCGAAAGAACGGCGGCCTGCCTCGATCACTTGGGTCTCGCAGCGCGAAAACTACCTGCCTCTGGACAACAGCCCGTTCACAAACGAGTTGTTCATGCCCTGCTTTTCGGATCGTTTCGCGGCGATGAGCGAGTCACAGCGTAAGCTGCTCCTGCGGCGTTTCGTGCTTGCCTCGGACGGCATTTCAGAAAGCACGTTGCGCGCGATCTATCAGGCGCTCTACCGCCACTCATTTTTCGAGCCAAACCGATCCGACATCACACTGCGGCCGGGCTGCACCGTCTCGCATTGCATGAACGCCGGCGCGGGTCACAGGCTGACCCTGCAGCACGGCATGGTCGAGGTCGAAGAAATCACGGCTGACATCGTCATCCTGGCCACCGGTTACGAGAACGCGATGCCAGACTTCTTGGAACCTATCGCGCACCGGCTGGAGCATATCGACAATGAATTAGCTATTCGCGACGATTTTTCGGTGAGCTGGGACGGACCGCGTGACAGACGCATCTTCGTACAAAACGCGAGCCTCGGGCAGCGCGGCCTGGCCGATCCGAACCTAAGTCTGCTGGCCTGGCGCGCGCGCCGCATCCTCGATAGCCTTCTTGGGCGCGCGCCATGCGCGAACCCCGAGCATCCTGGCTTCATTAGCCATACCTCGATCGAGAGCTGGCCCGCCCCCGTAGCCGAAGAAATGGGCAGCGGGATATGACTCGTAAACTTCTGATCATCGGCGGTGGTATCCTGGGAACGTTGTCCGCCTCCGCTGCGGCGAAGGCCGGAGGCTTCTCCGAAATCATCGTGACGGAGCAAGTTCTTGGACCAAGCGGCGCATCGCATTATTCTGCGGGCGTGCATTTCCCCTACGGTTGTCAAGACCGTACCAGGTCGCTCACACGAAAGAGCGCCGTGGTCTTGGCGGCCATGGCTGGGTCGGCGGTCAGCGGATGGTGCAGGCCTTTAGCGATGCTTGTAGCGGCTAGACCGGGTGAACCGATTGATCCGGCCCAGTTTACCGAAGCCCTGGACCCGGTTGAGCATGACATAGGCAGTCTCGCGCCGAGCTTCTGCGGAAAAAATCCGTCGGAGCGGAAGGCACTTAGCATCGCCGTCCCACATGCATGGGACCGTTTCCGTGGACCGCAACTTGCCAGCGCCCGACTGCCCTAATTGGGGTCCGACCAACCAGTCTTTCCAACAGGAGGCTTTTCGCATGCTGACTGATACACAAAGAGACAAGTGGCAGAAAGACGGATACGTCAGGCTCGAAAGCTTCTTTGCGCCAGCGGCTCAGGAAGATATCTCTAATTTTGTCGAAGATGTGTCACGCTGGGATGTCAGCGATGATAAATGGCTCATGTGGTTCGAGAAGACGACGGACAATCGAAAGATCATATCCAAGATCGAGAATTTTCTCGACTTCCATGATCCATTGCGTCGTTTGCTATTAGAAGATCAGCGCATAAAGTCATCGGTCGAAGATTTGCTTGGCGAAGATTCGCGCAGGCTCAAGGAGTTGCTTATTTTCCACTACCCCGACAGCGGCGGCTATCTCCCGCATCAGGACATTTATCACATTCCACACAAGCTCCCCGACCGGATGGTCCATGCGGTGGTTGCCATAGGCATCGACGATTCCGACCCGGAAAACGGCGGGCTTTTCTTCAGCCCCGGCAACCACAAAAAGGGGGTCTTTCCCATGGATGCCGGTGGGGTGATCTATCCTCAAGTCGCCGAAATGTTCTCCTGGGAACCCGTAGTATGGAAGGCTGGCGACATCTTCATCTTCGACGATTACGCACCGCACTACTCACGACCGAACAAAAGCAATCGTTCGCGGCGGACACTCTACTTGGTGTTCCAGCGTGCTTCAACCGGTGGACCGACCCGCGCTGAATATAACGTGCTTAAGCGCGCCCTTAACCCGCCCGAGGGCAAAGTGGCCGATCTCGACAAACTCAAGCCCCCAAATGGCATTTTCTATCGCGATTGAGATCACGCAGCCAGGCGGAGGCATGCACACGAAACTGATCGACCGCTCAAAGATGCGCGGACGGTATGGCGGTCTGATTTGCGGGCTCGCGGAGCATCGGACGCTTTGGCACGTGGATTGTGGACGTGGTTGCAGGCGGTCTTCTGTGTGCCTTCAGCCCGACTAGCGCCCCCCCTTGGTCGCCCCCCGCCTGCCGGCCCAGAGCTGCACTATCCTGGCCGGGCCGCCAACGGGTCGGGCTGCCGTTTCTCTCCATGAAGTGCATTTGAGGCTGTTCGTTGGCAGCCAAAGGTCCGTCCCACTCTTCAAAAGCTTAGGTTCGTTGTCATGCGCAAATACACCTTTTCTCGAACGGAGCTGTCGCGAGCGTTCGGTGTCGACACGGCTACGCTTGGAACGGGCAGCGCTCGCACGGGGTTTTCGTTCGGAAAGGTTGGACCCGGGGTCACATCCGAGCCCCATCGGCACGACGAAATCGAGGCCTTCGTGGTCCTGTCTGGTGCGGGCAAGGTCACCACTGACCTTGGGGAAATCTCGGTCGAGGCCGGCGACGTCATTCTGTTCCATCCTTTTGAAGCGCATGTGCTGCGCAATGACGGGATCAAAGACCTGGATTTCGTCGATGTCTACTGGCGAGACGGCGAGGCCGCCCTTCATGCCGCTGCAAAGACCACGGCTCCACGCGGGCCGACCTTCGTCTTCTCCGCGCCGCCAACGCCAAATGGCGATCTGCATCTGGGGCATCTTTCTGGCCCCTATTTCGGCGCCGACGTCTATACCCGTTTCCTGCGCATGAAAGGAGTCGAGGCGTATCACCTGACCGGAAGCGACGATTACCAGAGCTACGTCGCGACACGCGCCGCTACCGATCAATGGACGCCTGCAAACGTGGCGCGCTACTATTCCGACGAGATTCGCGCCACGCTCGCACTTCTCGATTGTGACGTCCACAGCTTCCAAGCCACAATGGGCGATGACGGTTACAGCGAATTTCAAGCTGCGTGTTTCCGAACTCTTCTGAGCAGCACGGCGGTAGATCTGCGCCAGAGCCCTGCGCTTTTCGATGCTGTGACAGGCGACTATCTTTATGAGCCGGATGTTAGAGGCCTCTGCCCCGATTGCGGCGGCTCCGCCGCTGGCAACATCTGCGAGGAATGCGGCGCCCCAAACCTTTGCCACGACCTGGGTGCAGCGCGGTCACGGCAGTCTGCCGAAGCGCCGCTGGTCGGCTCCCTCCGCCGTCCGGAACTTGCCCTGGAGCGCTGCTACGACAATATCGACCGGCATCTAAGGTCATCAGGCGTCCCGCTACGCATCTTGGATCTCTTCGCGCGCCTACGCCAACGCGGCGAATTTTCAGTCCCCATTACCCACCCCTCGGACTGGGGCCTGCCGGCCGAAGGGTTCCCGGGGCAAGTGATCTGGGTCTGGCCGGAGATGGCCTTCGGTTTTCTTTACAACATCCAGGCGCTCGGCCGCTCGCTGGGTCGCGACTGGAAGGCGGAGGTGCCCGGCAGCGATTGGCAGATTGTCCATTTCTTCGGCTTCGATAATTCCTTCTACCACGCGCTACTCTACCCCGCTCTTTACTCCGAGGTCTTCTCCCACTGGACGCCGCGAATCCGCTATCACGTCAACGAGTTCTACCTGCTCGACGGCAAGAAGTTCTCAACCAGCTGCCGCCACGCGGTCTGGGGCAAGGACGTTCTGAGCCCAAAGACAGTCGACGTCGTGCGCCTCCATTTGGGCCTGACACGCCCGGAAGGGGAGCGGACGGATTTCACGCTGGACGGGCTGCGCCGCACCGAGAAGGAGGTCTTCCAAGGGATTTGGCTGAACTGGCTTGATGCGTTGGACCAGGAAATCAAGCAGGATTTTGCCGGCCGTGTACCCGATGCAGGCGACTGGAGCCCAGTCGACCGCGCCTTTTTTGCTCGGATAGAGATCTATCGCGCGGCGATGGAGCGGGCATATTCGGACGAAGGCTTCTCGGTCCGGCGCGCGGCCGCTCAGGTCTGCGAATTCGTGCGCGATTGCGTGATGTACCGTCGGGCGCGAAACTATGCGGCGGCGCGACGTTTCTATCCCGCCCGCAATCGGACTTCGCTAGCTCTTCAGACGACGGCCGCTGCGATCCTGGCACTGACACTCGCTCCGCTGATGCCCCGATTCGCCAGAACGCTGGCGCGAGGCATCGATGGCGTCTCAATCGAAACATGGCCCCGGTCCGTCCAGCGCCTTGCGCCCGGGACGCGCTTTGATCTCGGACCCGTGTTGGTGTTCTACGCCAAATCCGGCAATCCTCATCTTGATGAGGAGGAAGCACTATGAGCCCAAAGATGCATCAGTGAGCTATCCCAATCTCGACCAGATGCGCGGCAATCAAAGCCGCTATCAAACGATAGAGACCAGATTAGCGGACCTGAACCAACGCGTCGTCGACAACCCTGACCTGCGCCTTGGAGGACCGGCCGGCCGATCGCTTCCCAGCCCTTGCTGTTCGTGCCGCAAATGCTGTGTGGGCTCGACTGCGCTGACCATCCTCTTCGGCATCGGGATTTCCGTCCTCCAGCCGGTAAAGGCTGTCATGCGGTTCGACCCGCTTGGTCAAACTGGCGCCCTGGATCGTGCGCCGATCACCAATGCGAATGCCTGCCTGATGGTATCTTCGGTTCTGTCCGAGCCTGTACCGCGCGGCCGTCGGCCGAACAACAACTGAGCTACTGACAATCGGAATATGGCAGGTCAAATTCTGCCCACGAAAACCAGCGTTCACGAAGCTATGGTGCACAAGCTTCCAACCATACCCGCGCAACGACAGCCCGTCGCCTGTAGATAGTCGGCGAGGGCCACTAAATCGCAAGCGTATCCTCCGTACATTGCGCGCCGTCTTCGCCGACATGCAGACGCTTGTCTCGTCGAGAGGCGCTCCTCAGGAATGCGTGTTGCTCGGGTACGGAGCCGCCCCTCAGTTCCCGATCGATCCTACAATTCACATATTTGGAGATCGCTCGCTAGGCTACCCCGTCTGTGAATCCTCCAAGCCGATGCTTCAGATGCCGCCCATGCAGAGATATTTCATTTCGAGGTAGTCCTCGAGGCCATGGCGGGATCCCTCCCGCCCGATCCCGGACTGTTTTATCCCACCGAACGGCGCCGCTTCCGAAGACATCCGGCCGGTATTTACCCCGACCATTCCATATTCCAAGGCCTCGGCGACACGCCAGACACGCTTCAGGTTAGAGGCATAAAAATAGGCCGCGAGGCCGTAGATCGTTTCATTGGCATCACGCACGACCTGATCGGCATCTTTGAAGCGAATAATCGGTGCGAGCGGCCCGAATGTCTCTTCGCGCGCGACGGTCATCTCGCTGGTGACACCGGTCAGGACCGTTGGTTGGAAAAACGTGCCATTCGTGCCGATGCGTTTGCCCCCGCATCGAATTGCGCCGCCTTTAGCTACGGCATCGGCAATATGGGACTCAATCTTGGCCAAAGCCTTCTTGTCGATGAGGGGTCCTATGTCCACTCCGAGCGCGAAACCGTCACCAACTTGAAGCTGGCGAGCCCGTTCAACGAATTTCTCGACGAACTCGTCGTGAACGCCCGACTGGAGGTAAAGGCGGTTCGCTGAAACGCAGGTCTGGCCGGCATTGCGGTACTTCGCCTGGATGGCACCGTCCACCGCGGCATCGATATCGGCGTCATCGAAAACGATGAAAGGTGCATTGCCGCCGAGCTCTAGGCTGACTTTTTTGATCTGGTCTGAGCACTGGCGCATGAGCAAGCGCCCGATCTCAGTAGACCCGGTGAAGCTGATCTTGCGGACCTTGGGATTTGTGCAAAGTTCGCGGCCGACCGCGTCACCTTCGGATGCGTAGATCAGGTTGACGACGCCTTCGGGAAAGCCTGCCTGATGGGCGAGGGCGAACATTGCTCCAGCCACGAGCGGCGTCTGTTCAGCGGGCTTGAGGACGATCGTGCAGCCCGCCGCCAAGGCTGGGGAGATTTTGCGCGCCACCATCGAGGCCGGGAAATTCCATGGCGTTATCGTGCCGACGACCCCGATGGGCTGCTTGATCACCAGCATTCGGCGGTCGGCCGATGGTGCGGAGATCGTCTCGCCATAGACCCGATTTGCCTCCTCGGCATACCATTGCAGATACGCCGCAGCATGCGATATCTCCGATTTGGCTTCCGCAAGCGGCTTGCCCATCTCCGCAGTAAGAATTGCAGCGAGATCGTCGGCGTGGTCGATGATCAACTGATGCCATCGCCATAGAACGTCGCTGCGCTCACGTGCGGTAAACCCTGCCCATCGAGGCTGCGCGACATAGGCCTTGTCGATCGCAGCGCATGTCTCCTCGACACCCATATCGGGTAGTTCTGCCAGCACTTCGCCGGTCGACGGGTTGAGAACCTCAAATGTCCGCTCGCCCATCCGCGTGCCAAGTGCCGGCAGGCGATCGATGGGTCCAAACAGGTCAGGGGATCGCAGGTGACGGATCATCGGCGGGCACAGGGGCAATACCGGATTCCTCCTCAACGCAGCAGGTGTATATAGCAGGTGGGGTGTGTATTCCGGACGTAAAGGTTCCTTATAGGGCCTCGGCCATACAGCTAGCAGACCACGGTACCCAAGTGGGAGGGAGACGCTACAAGACGCCTAGCGGTTCTACTAGTCGGGCTCGACCGGTCGGTTGCGCGGTGGCAGATCCGGCCCGCGCGCAACCTTGCCATAGGTCTTCGCGGCCAGCGCCTTCACCGTCTCAGGCTCTGCGTCGCCGGCCACCACCAGCACGGCGTTGTTCGGTCGGCGGTATTCGTTGCACATCGTGAACCGATCGGTGCCGTTCAGCTTCTTCATCTCCTGCGTCCAGCCGTTCACCGGAATGCGGTAGGGCTGATTCGGCCGCAACGTCGCGTTGACCTCCTCGTCCACCAGACCTGAGGGTCCGTCTCTCTGCGCCAACGGCGCTCCTCCAGGATCACGTTTCGCTCGGTCTCGATATCATCGTCGTTGAGAATGAGGTTGAACATGCAATCGGCCTCGAAGCCCATGATCTCGCCCAAAGCGATTTATAGGCAATGAGGGCGGTATTGTAGCCGCTGTCTGAGACGGCTCCGTCGAACTCGCTGTCGGCGCGGTTGGGCGTCGCCCTAAAGATCAGACGCTCGAGGGAAGGGGCAAGGTCGGGTTTGCCCGTGGCTCGTCGGCGCTGCGGACCTTGTGCCAGATCATATGAGTGACGATTTGCGCGGAGTCATGTCGACTGTTCCATGCCATCATCGAGCAGGAAATCCGTAATCTTGCCGCCGTCGGTGGCGGCCAGAGCCGGAGCGGTCGTCGCCAGGGCCAGGGCGGTGGCAGTGAATGCCTTGCGCAGCCAGGGGGCGATCGATGGCTCCGGTTGGAAAGGCAAGTTTCGAGGCAGTGATTTGTTCCTCATTTTCCTGAACGGGCTGCGTCTTCGATCTCGGCGGGCAGGCCGAGCCAGATGAATCATGCGGCCAAGGCTCACTCGAGCCTCATCTTGGGATGAGCCCAGGAGACCGGCGGCGGTGTTCTTGGGGGGATGGTCATTGGAGGGATTTTCCTTGATCCGCGACGCCTTGCGGACGACCACGCATGCACCGTGCCAGATCAGAAAACATTCGAGGCATGTGGACAAGTCAGTCTGACATGTTGTGCATCCGACATTGTGGGCCATCGAACAGGGCTGAAGGCGACGCGAGCACGGCTGAGAATATCTTCTTCATTGGAAGACGATTGGGCGCGCTGCTGGGGAAGGGGGACGGGATGCGCTTCGAAGGCCGCTGCACCGACGGTCAGAATTGAAATGTTGTCGCTCCAGCGGACCGATGTCCTCGACAGTCAGACCGGGCGGCTGAAGGGTAGAAGGCGTGAGCAGCGTAGCTAAGTGGGCGCGGACCCAGCTCGCGCGCGAAGACGGACCTGAAAAAAACGGCGGGTGGCGACATTCGCGAGGCGCTGGAAAACGAGGTCGTAGGACTGGGCGGGAAAACGACGCCGTTGCTGTCTTCTGGCGTGATGGCCTGCCGCGAGGCGGTTGAACAGTGATGAGTTGCTGCGGAAAGGGGAGTGTTTTCGCGGGACCTTGGTCAACGTAAGAAACAAACGTCGAGCTCGCCTTGGATGGGGGCATGCAGCACATTTGCCGCTGCAGGACAGCAGCACGGAAGCTGTCCGCGCTTGCCGTCGTCCATGGGAACCAAACAGCAGAATTTAGCGGTCGCGATTGGTTTCATGTGCATAAAATACCGCCTGGTGCGCTCGGCTGCAAATGCACCCTGGCGAGTGGTCGCTTAGGTCAAGAGCATCGCGTGAGTAACAGCCTGACCTTGCTCAATCTGATGCGCGCTAACCGCCTCGCCGGATTGTGGAACTGCTCGCGGGTGGCTTCTACCACAAACAGCAAGGTCATGAAATCAAGCAGGAAGTCGTCAATCGCTTGGGCGATTGTTTCTGACTTGCCCTTGAACTGGTCCAGCAAAACGCGCGCGCTATCGATCGCTTCCACGCTGGTCGCATCGATCAACCCCTCGACCCTCTTGAAACAATCCAACTCGAACTCCTTAAGGCGATCCCCTGGTGTTATGCACGAAGGCAGCTCCGTGAACTACCCGGCCTTTTGACCTGGCGGCACGAGCGGTCGGCCTTACGTCCCGCGCCTCCAAACACGAGCCATCGACGTGGCGCTGAAGAGCGTTGGAAGAAATTGGGCGCTTCCGGCCACGCTCGAGCGGTAGTGTGGGACAGTGCTTGCTGGCGGCTACGCCCGCAATGGGGTGCGCCAGCTGATCGGGGCTTAACAATTTTTCGCTTTTTGCTGCGCCCAACTCTCGGCTATGACTCGGACAGGCCTAATGGCCTGTCCACGTTGCATTGTAGAAGAAGGAACAAGTATATGACGACTGGAACGGTAAAGTGGTTCAACAGCACCAAGGGGTTTGGATTTATCCAGCCCGACAATGGCGGTCCGGATGTTTTCGTCCACATTTCCGCTGTCGAACGCGCGGGCCTCTCGACCCTCGCTGACGGCCAGAAGATCAACTATGAGATCGAGCAGGACCGCCGCACTGGCAAGTCCTCAGCTGGCAGCCTGAGCAAAGCTGGTTGAAATTTTCTCCTGCGAAGTCGCAAGAGTGGGCGTGTAGGCCCGGAAGTGCTCACTGCCGCTCGATAGGGACGAGCAAAAGTGAGGGCAGCAGATTGCTGCATGGGTCGCGAATTCCTCATGAAACAAGTTGTTGGAAAGGAAGGCGGGGTTGGCCCCGCCTTTTTTATGCGACGCCCAGATTAAGCCGACGGCTGCAACGCTGCAGAAGGAATTTCAATTGCCGCAATCAAGCCGCGACCTTCTTGCGAGTTCGCTTCGTCGGCACCGGCGCTTCCGGCTCTTTCGGCGCTTTCGGTTTGCGGCCGAGCCCCATCGTTTTCGCCAGTGACGAACGCTTCGCGGCGTAGTTCGGCGCCACCATGGGATAATCCACCGGCAGGCCCCATTTGGCCCGATATTCACCCGGCGTCAGCCCATAGTGGGTCGACAGATGGCGCTTTAAAGATTTGAATTTCTTCCCGTCTTCAAGGGAGATGATGTAGTCCGGTGTCACCGACCTCCTGATCGGGACTGCAGGCGTAAGGGCAACCGGCTCTTGTGCAGAGATACCTCCGGCCGTCGCTCTCAGAGCCGCATGCACTTGGCCGATGAGGGCAGGGAGATCCCCCACCGGGATCGGATTGTTGGACACGTAGGCCGACACGACGTCGGCGGCAAGCTCAATGAGGGTGTCGACGTTTTTTCCGGCTTCTTCTGTCATGAAACTCTCCAGGGGTGAAACATAGTCAGCGAAGCGTCGCTTCATAGGGCCGGTTGCCGCTGAAAGCAACAATGTCTCTGACTGCGTTATTGCCAATGCTCGTCCAGAAGCGACATCGATGCGCCATATTTCGCGGCGTGACCGCTGAGCCACTCGTTGTTGGCGACCCTGCCGAGGTGCGTGGCGCGTGCCGCTCTAACTTAGCGCCGAAGTCGCTAGTAGCCTCGAGGCTAAGCGCGCTGTTTTTGTCTCGCTTTGCTTCTTTGGACTGTGAAATCGAGCGATAGTGGTCGCTTGATGGTGGGCGTCAGGGACGATGGAACAAACGTTCATTGGCAATGGCCAAAGTGATGTAAGTTCATCGCCGGTGAGCCGCTCTTGCAAAGGGGCTGGGAACCGCCGCTGATAAACCTAGGACATCAATGTATTTCGAGGCGTTTCTTAGCCGGTCCTGGAGAGGCGGCAATGGCTGCGGATGACACCTGTTCCAGGATATCAAACAGCGCGGCGACCGGCAGCTTCTCGAATCTGGAGCGGCTTCTCGCAAGTTGGCGCCGCGCCGAGAGGCCGGGCAAGGACAGTGAGCCGCCTGCATCAATGATATGCATCAACCAGCCAGCGACGCGTCCTCATACAGAATGCCGCGACCGGCCGTGTGATCTCGCCGGTAGTCGCCGAGGCCCTCTGCATGAAGCCTCGTGATGTGCTGACGATCAACCAGGCCAGAAAGGTCGACGTCCTGAAGCAGGGATGACATGAGTTTGCCACTATGCGCAGGCTTGCCATGCCCTTCCGCGGCATTTTGCGGGGCCTGTGAGTTGGGCAAGCTCGGCACTTCGATCGACTTGGCGTCACCCGGCTCATCGCCAACACGCGTTTCGGTCTGGTCCTACGCCGTGACGTTGACTCCGTTCGCGATGCCATTGAACTGCCGTGGAGAGCGGCCGAGGCGGAAGGGCTGATCAACCGCCTGAAGACGATCAAACGTACCATTAGGCAGCGCCGGCTGCGAACTCCTTAGGCACGCATGCTGCCACTCAGCCGGCCTGATCACCACACGAAGCGAGGAAGAACCTGGTCAAGTGCAAAGCGACAATTGCCTCGACAGCAGGTCCCGGAAGGTTTATGCTGGCCGATGTTACCGCAATCCTGAATGGCGATTGAGTACCTTCACGACTGAAGGGAGTGGAACTGCTTTGTCGGCCAAATTGTTGACGGAACGCCCGGCGCCCATTGTTGCTACATGTCTAGATTCTTGGGGCGTTTTGGATGATGCAATCCACCATCTCACTCCAAAGGGCAGTGGAATCTGGAACAACGTCGCTTTTGTACGCACTACATCCTTCGTGCCCGATTGGCATATTGTCTTTAACTCTGCTTCTCTTTTTGGGCTCCCTGTTGATATCGAGGCGAGCCCAAACAGGACAATCTTTGCAATCGGCGAACCGCCGACGAAAGCTCATCGTGCATTTCATGAAGGGCAGGGGAAGAATACTATCGTCCTGACGTCTGACGAAGAGCTGGCTGCTCGGCAGAATGCAGCGCGCCGATTCGTTTTGTCTCCACCTATCACTCGGTCTTGGTCTGTAAACAAGACATATGACCAACTTCTGGTCAGCGAAGTCGTGGATAAGCCGCTTCGGCTCTCATGGATTACCAGTAACATCGCCCTGCTAAAAGGACATCGATATCGGCTGGCGTTTCTGGAACGGCTGAGAAAGGAGCTCGATTTTGACCTGTTCGGCCGAGGTTTTCGGCTGATTGGAGATAAATGGAACGCACTCGCACCTTACCGTTACAGTATAGCGTTCGAGAATACTCGTGCTGACTACTATTTTACAGAGAAGCTTATGGACTGCTTCGTTGCTGAAACAATGCCGATCTATTACGGCAGCCCAGCAATCACGAGGTTCTTCCCTTCGGACTCTATGGTTCTGATTGACCCAGAGGACAAGAACGTAACCCAAAAAATTCAAGAAATCATCAACTCAGACCTCTGGAAGGAACGTCGCGGCGCAATAAGAGAGGCGAAGCGGCTAGTCCTCGAGAAATACAATACGTTTGCTTATCTCGCGGGCTTCATCGAAAGCGTTCAGGATAAACCCTTACCGCCAGAAATTATACACATCGAATCGCCTGAAGTTGATTTTGCAACAGACGAATGAATTAATCCAACGCTCGCTTCGCGTGCCCGGCGGTTGGTGGTCTGGCGAGATCGGTGCGGAGCGCTCGGCGGAGAATGCCTGCTGCGCAGACGGGCCGGCACGGGCGCACAAGGTCATGCGCCCCCGGCTGCCGCTGATCAGACGAACTGGGGAAGGCCAGGAACGGAATTGAGGACCTCGTCCACGAGTTCGTCGCCGGCATGTTCCTTGGCGCAGGCGATCGTCTCGTTGGCGAGGGCGGCGATCTTTGCCATGCTGAGACCCTCACCCATCAATTGCTGCCCGAGCCCCATAAGGCCGCCACCCTCTGGGTCGTCGCCATGATACTTCGCTACTAATTCCGAAGCTCCCGGAATGGCCTCGATCATGCGCGCGCCGGGACCGTCGGCCGCGTGGCTCCGCAGGAAACCCAGCATTAACCCAACGGCCTTCTCTGCGAGAGCCGGGCCGATGCCGGCACCAGTGGCGATGCGCGGTAAGATTTCTTCCATGCAGGGTCTCTCTCTCTTTGATTAGGTTTACAAGTGGCCGGTCCGGCGCCCCGCGCCCTTGGCCGAACCACAATGGAACTCCACTAAATAGGTCAGCGGAAGTGCTATTGCGCCTAAAACCGCCTCTGTCAACGCAAGCTGCGTCGGAAGTGCGTGTTTCGCAAACCGAAGATCATTGCAATTCACTTCAGTACGCATTGGCAACCGCACAGTTTGCGTTGGCTCGCTTATGGGCCAATGCCCCCCGCCCGTCAAATGATGACGACAACGTGGTCGGCGCCTAGGATCTGTGGATCAAGGTGAGGCAGTTACAGCGGGTGGACCTGCTCAAGCGCGGCGCCGTCGACACAAAGGGCTAGATTGGCGATACTGCGCGTGTTGGCCATGTCTTTCCTGGCGTGATGGGATGTTCGTAGAAGCGGAGCTATATGCCGGTGTGACGGTCCACCAAGGCGGAACGCCTATTCCGATACGAGATCCATACTGTCGTATAGACCGTCGCTGCTTAGGTGTTGAAACCGCCATCGCTGGTGACATCACAATGTGCAGTCGGCGGGTGTCGACAAGGCCGATTGCGTAATCAGCAGGTCAGGAGGAACGAATGAACCCTGACGTTTCAGAAGCTCACTTTTCGCAAGGCGTGCAGCGCACATCGTGCAAGAGATTGCCAGTCTTGCGGATGCTGTCGACTTTCTCAACCTTGGCTGGAAGATCGCAGTGACCGAATCTACGAAGCCGCCCTCAGGGCGTGCTTTGATGCATACAACCGGTTGCCGACCAGGGATACCCCTCCTCCCTGAAGTCCAATCGAGAAGAGCGATCCTTCCAAGAGGGTCCCAGCTCAGCTGCGAAAACAGGTGTGAGACCCCGTCCTCTCCCTCAAGCTGATCTAGCTCAGGGCGTTCATGAGCCGCAGATCGCATAATGGCTGCGTGGACGACGCAGGAAGACCAATTATGAAAATCCTATTCAGTACGATGGCTGTCACCTTGCTGGCACCCACCGCCTTTGCTGCGGATTCGATCCCCACCGACCTCAGAGATACGGCATTGGCCACCTTCACGGCTTTGCCATCCACCACGCCGACAGTCGCCAACAACCCGATCACCCCGGAAAAGATCGCTCTCGGCAAGGCACTGTTCTTCGATCCACGCGTCTCGGCGTCAGGCGTCTTGTCGTGCAATTCATGCCACAACCTGGCCACCGGCGGCGACGACAATCACGAAACCTCGATTGGCCATGGTTGGCAGAAGGGACAGCGCAACGCGCCGACTGTACTGAACGCTGTCTTCAACATCGCCCAGTTCTGGGATGGTCGTGCCGAAGACCTGAAGGCTCAGGCGAAGGGACCGGTCCAAGCCGGGATCGAAATGGCCAATACACCGGGCCAACTCATCGCCACTCTCAAGTCCATGCCGCAATATGTCGAGTGGTTCGATGCAGCTTTTCCGGCTGAAGCCGATCGGGTCACCTTCGACAACTTCGCCAAGGCGATCGAAGCCTTCGAGGCGACACTGGTCACACCTGCCCCGTTCGACAGCTTCCTGAATGGTGATGAGGTTGCCATGACTTCCGAACAGAAACAGGGCCTGGTGCTTTTCATGGACAAAGGCTGCTCGTCCTGCCATGCCGGCATCAACGTTGGTGGGCAAGCCTATTACCCATTCGGCCTCGTGGAACGGCCCAGCGCCGAAGTCCTGCCGGACAAAGACAAGGGCCGATTTGAGGTCACCAATGCAGCCGACGATTCCTATGTCTTCCGCGTGGCGCCGCTGCGCAACGTTGCACTCACCGCGCCATACTTTCATACGGGCAAGGTTTGGGATCTGAAACAGGCCGTCGCCATTATGGGGACCACCCAGCTCGGCGTAGTACTGGCGGACGAAGAAGTTGACCTGCTTGTTGCCTTCCTCAACTCGCTGACCGGAGAGGCACCTGACGTCGCCTATCCCATCTTACCCTCAGAAACGGCGACAACGCCCCGGCCTGTAACGCAGATCTCAGGAAAATAAGGGCCAACTGGCTGCGGACTCGCAATCGAAAATGATTGGCGATTTTTACTTGGCGACACGAATTGCGACGTCCATCTCCGAATTGGCGGGACGCTAGCGATACCCGGACCCTGCCACCTCGCCCGTAGTCTGCGCGATCAACTGGGGGCGGACAGACGCAGCACCATATATTGTCGCTGCCTGAGCGAACGCGCCAAGCAGTCTACTTTGAGAAACGACGCGTGTCCGATTTGTTCGAGGCGCGGGGCCTGTATGTCCCCAAGGAACCGATATTATAGCGTAGTGCCACATTTATATTTCTGCGGGATTAAGACACGTGCCGTAGGGAAATTGCACATTTCCGCCGAGTGGCTCATTTCCAAGAGTGTGATCGGTTTGGCATATTCCCGGCCGACATCCGCCAGCCGGCAACTCCCCACACGGTGAGGAAGAGAAGCCTCACGCCTGCACTTTCTGCCGGAGCGCGCGTGCTGCAGCGACCATGTTAATGAGGGCAGGGCGGACCTCCTCCCATTTGCGTGTTTTGAGGCCACAGTCCGGGTTTATCCACAGTTGGCCGTCGGACAGTCGCTCGCGGGCAAGCATGACTAAGTCCGAAATCTCGCCGACTTCCGGGACGCGTGGTGAGTGAATATCATAGACGCCAGGACCGATTTCGTTCGGATATTTGGAGCTCGTGAAGGCGTCCAACAGTTCCATCTTCGAGCGCGACGTCTCAATCGAAATGACATCCGCATCCATTCCAGCGATCGCGTGAATGATCTCGTTGAACTCCGAATAGCACATGTGGGTATGAATTTGAGTCGCGTCCTTTACACCCGTTGAAGCGATCCGGAAACATTCGACAGCCCAGTCGAGATAGACTTTCCAGTCAGATTGGCGCAGTGGCAATCCTTCGCGAAACGCGGCCTCATCGATCTGGACCATCCTTGCGCCGGATCTTTCGAGATCCGTCACTTCGTCGCGGATGGCGAGCGCGATCTGGCGGCAGGCTTCGGAGCGGGGTACGTCGTCGCGAACAAAAGACCAGTTGAGAATGGTGACTGGGCCTGTGAGCATTCCCTTCACGGGCTTTTCCGTAAGCGACTGGGCGAATTGCCACCAGCGCACTGTCATCGGATTGCGCCTCGATACGTCGCCGAAAATGATGGGGGGACGCACGTAGCGCGACCCATAGCTTTGTACCCAGGCATGCTGGGTGAGCGCGAAGCCGGACAACTGCTCGCCGAAATGCTGTACCATGTCGTTTCGCTCGAACTCACCATGCACCAGCACGTCCAGCCCGATCTCTTCCTGCCAGCGAATTGCAGCCTCGATCTCCTTCTTCAGGAACGTCTCATAGTCGACATAGCTCAGCTGGCCCTTCGCATGAGCGGCCCGCGCCTTGCGTACCTGCGGCGTCTGCGGGAAGGACCCGATGGTCGTCGTCGGGAACGGCGGCAGCCCGAGTGAGCCGGCCTGGACTCTGGAGCGCTCGCCAAAAGCGCTCTCTCGTCGCTTCGCGCTGTCCTCAATGCTAGCGATCCGCCCCTGAACAAGCGGGTCATGGATCCTCGTGGATGTCACGCGCGTGGCGGCAGCCTCGGCAGACGCTTTCAACGCGCCTGCCACCGCATCCCTGCCTTGGGACAGGGCCCGGGCCAGCAAGACCAGCTCGTCGGTCTTCTGGGCCGCGAAGGCGAGCCACGACCTGATGTCCGCGTCGAGTTCCGTCTCCATGCGCAGATCAATCGGCACATGCAGCATCGAGCAAGAAGGCGCGATCTCGACGCGGTCCAAGGGCCAGCCGGCGACGATCGGTTTGATGCGGTCGAGAATGGCGGGCAGGTTCGCACGCCAGACGTTGCGGCCATCGATCAAGCCAAGCGAGAGCACCAGATCCTTCGGAGCGAGCCGAGCCACCGTTTCCAGCTGCTCGGGAGCGCGCACGAGATCAATATGCAGGCCGGCCAGGGGCAGAGAAATCGCGGTTTCGAGATTGTCTCCCAGCGACCCGAAATACGTAGCCAGCATGATCTTCAGCTCGGGCGCTGCTTTCGACAGCTGGCCATAGGCGAATTCGAACGCAGCTCGTTCGTTCGGGTTCAGATCGAGGACAAGCGCTGGCTCATCGATCTGCACCCAGTCGGCTCCCGACAGCTTCAGCCTCTCCAGAAGCTGCTCGTAAACCGGCAGCAGCCGCGGTAGGAGCGCGATGGGACCGAACCCCTCGGCAGGCGATTTCGCCAGCTTGAGGAAGGTGATGGGTCCAAGGATGACTGGGCGTGTGTGAATGCCGAGAGCTTTAGCCTCGAGGAAGTAATCGACCGGCTTCGATGACGAGAGGGCGAACGTCTGATCATCATCGAGTTCCGGCACAATGTAGTGGTAGTTGGTGTCAAACCACTTGGTCATTTCCATCGCGGTTACACCAGGTCCATGAGCCTCCTCCTGGTAACCAGCGTGTCCACAATCCTCCGTCTGACCCTGGTTGCCGCGCGCCATTGCGAAGTAGATGTCAAGTGGGACCTCGCCGCTATTCCAGCCGTAACGGGATGGAACGGCCCCGACCATGGCTGCGGTGTCGAGCACATGGTCGTAAAGCGAGAAGTCGTTCGACGGGATTTTCGACACGCCGCGATCGCGCTGCTCTTCCCAGCTAGCGGCACGGAGCGCCTTCGACGTCGTGAGAAGGTCGCCAGCGGACGATGTTCCGGACCAGTAGCTTTCAAGCGCGAATTTCAGTTCTCGCCGACGACCGAAGCGCGGCACGCCGAGCGTTGCTACAGGAATTTGCTGAGAGACAGTCATGTCATACCCCGATGATTGGGGCGTCGGTGACAAGGAAGGCGCTAGCAGGCCGGCATCAACGCCGGGTTGCAGCGGCCACCGAGACACCCCGCCCGTGGACGTAATTCGCGTGGCAGGTCTCCTGGCTCGCGGGGTCATAGCCTCTACCCGTCTTCCTGAGGGTATTCGCCTCAGTGACGTGTGTTGGCTCGCCGCTAACAGTTGCGGGGGCAGCGCCGGCATCGCACCGGCTTCCCTCTTAGCTCCGCTGCGGCAGCGCCGCACGCGAGAACCACGACACGCAGACAATCACAGCAGTTCGCTCTTTTGTCAATGACGCATAACGAAATGTTTATGTCGTTATGTGATCGCGCTTTTACGCCTTTGTCTAGCATTGTGAAATATTCAGTCTGCTGCCCGCATTCGGCATCGTGGGACGTGATCGCAAGTCAGTCCGACGGACGCCGCGAGTTCTCCGTTACCTCAGGAACCTTACTGGCCTTCCCCAAGCTGAGCTTCTGGAAAATGCTGGTGACGATCTGGATGACGGTGAATGCCGTCATGGCAGCCTTGCACCGCTCCTCCAGCGAGCTTCACGGCAGCAGCATGGGTCAGTTCTCCGAAGCGAATGGCTGTCGCTATCAGCGAGCTTTGACACAGTTCCGCCACTGCGGTCATCGCGTCAGTAGGGCGGCTGGTTAGTTGCCGGCGCATCTACAGCAACCCAGCCCCTTCCGCCTCGCGGCGCAAATTCTGCCTTGGCCTTGGGCCGATCTGCTGGATCACCAGGCCGGCCGCCAGCGAGCCAAGGTCGCCGCAGGTCTTGAGGTTGCGGCCCTGCGTGTAGCCATGCAGGAAACCGGCGGCGTAGAGGTCGCCGGCGCCGGTGGTGTCGACCAACTCCTTGATGGCGGTCGCCTCGATGACCACGGTCTCGTCGCCGCGCACGATCACCGAGCCTTTTTCGGAACGGGTGACGGCGGCAATCTTGCAGTCCTTGCGGATCTGAGCCAGCGCCTCGTCGAAGGATTTTGTCTGGTAGAGCGACTTGATCTCGTGGCTGTTGGCAAAGACGATGTCGACAGTGCCCGAGC